>JAGPKJ010000021.1 GCA_018053995.1 Lachnospiraceae bacterium
ATCTATAACAAATATCGGGACATATTTAACTATTTTGATGCACCGTTAGTTGGTCTCACGGCAACACCTAAAGATGAGATTGACAGAAATACGTATTCCATGTTTGAACTTGAAAGTGGAGTTCCGACCTACGGATATGAACTTGCACAAGCAGTAAAAGATGGATATCTGGTTGATTTTCAGTCCGTGGAAACGAGTCTGAAATTCGTTGAACAGGGTATTGTCTATGACGATTTGTCAGATGCAGATAAAGAGGTATATGAGGAGACATTTGAGAACGAAGACGGGGAAATTCCTGAGAAAATCGCATCGTCAGCACTGAATACATGGGTATTTAACGAGGATACTATTCGTAAAGTACTGCATATTCTTATGACAGAAGGGTTAAAGATTGGATATGGTGAAACGCTTGGCAAGACGATAATATTTGCCAAGAATCATAACCATGCAGAAAAAATCTATGAGATATTTCATAAAGACTATCCTCATCTGCCAAATGATTTTGTGAAGGTAATCGATAATCGCATCAATTATTCGCAGAGTGCAATCGACGAATTTTCGGATCCTAAGAAATTACCACAGATTGCCATATCAGTAGATATGCTGGATACAGGCATTGATGTGCCGGAAGTACTGAATCTTGTGTTCTTCAAGAAAGTAATGAGTAAATCCAAGTTTTGGCAGATGATAGGACGTGGTACCAGACTATGTCCGGGATTGATAGACGGGAATAATAAAGACAAATTTTATATCTTCGATTTTTGCGGAAACTTTGAATTCTTTCGGATGAATGAGGGAAAGCCGACAGCAAATATGATGGCATTACAAGGAGCTGTCTTCAACCTGGAATTTCAGATAGCCTATAAGTTGCAGGATATTGATTGTCAGTCGAAACGACTGATTGCTTATCGTGAAAAACTTGTGGAAAGCATGAGCGGAAAAGTGGCGGATCTAAATCGTGAAAACTTTGCGATACATCAACATCTGAAGTATGTAGACCTTTATTCTAAGGCTTGCAATTATAATGCATTAACATATGAGGATACATTAACCGTTGCAGATCAAGTCGCACCGCTTATTTTACCTGACAAAGATGAAATTAGTGCAGTGAGATTTGACGCGCTAATGTACGGAATAGAGTTGGCGTATCTGGCTGGGAAAAAGTATACGAAAGCCCGCAGCGATCTGACAAAAAGAGTAAGTGCCATTGCGAGTATTTCAAATATACCGGAAATACAGATGCAGTCGGAGCTTATTGGAAAAATTCTTCATTCCGATTATCTCGAAACGGCTGGAATTAGCGAATTTGAACATATGAGAGAAGAACTTCGTAATCTGATGAAGTATATTCCGATATCACCAACAACAAGTTACGAAACTATTTTCAATGATGATATCCTGTCGCAAGAATGGCATGATTCGGATCTTGAAAATGACGAATTGGCGAACTATAAAGCAAAGGCGGAATATTATATTCGCGGACATCAGAACACGGTAGCGATAGCAAAACTGAGGACAAATAAGCCGTTAACAGGAACGGATTTGAAAACGCTTGAAGAGATTTTGTGGAGCGAAGTCGGCACAAAAGAGGATTATCAAAAAGAATACGGGGAGAAACCCCTTGGAGAGTTTGTCCGTGAGATAGTTGGACTTGATATGAATGCGGCAAAAGAGGCATTTTCAAAATACTTAAATGAGACGAATCTGGATAGCAGACAGATCTATTTTGTAAATCAGATCGTCGAATACATCGTACACAACGGTATGATGAAAGACTTTTCCGTACTTCAGGAATCACCATTTACGGATAAGGGAAGTGTAGTTGAAATCTTTACCGATATGAATGTATGGATGGGAATACGGAAAGTTATAGAACAGATAAATGCAAATGCGGTAGCATAGAATGAACGGCAATGCAGCACTGTTTAATTTACAGCCTTATCATCCGGTATCCGATACCGACGTGTGTCTGGATGATCTTATCACCAAGCACGGGTTCGATCTTGTCACGTTCATCACTCATTGCACTTACTACGATTATCGGGAGTGATGACCATTCACGGATTTTTTTTGATTATCTCATTGCCATCTATATCGGGAAGTCCGAGATCTAAGATCATTATATCGGGCGCATGGCCTGTAAGCGAGAGCATCGCACTCTTGCCGTCTATAGCTGTCTCAACCTGATAGTCACGTGATTTGAGAGCCATGGAAATAAGACTGCGTACAGGTCTGTCGTCTTCAACTATAAGAATTGTAGGCTGATTGCTCATAGGTTTCCTTTCGAGTGCTTGTTTATATCTTCATTATTGCCGGCAGCTTTACCTCAAATACTGCTCCGTGCGGATCATTGTCGTACACGCGGATCGTGCCATTGTGTTCCTGTGCGACAAGCCGGCAGAGCGCAAGACCGAGACCGAGTCCGCGTCTGTCATCGGCGGAGGCGTGCTTCTGCGTGGTATAGAACATATCGAATACTTTTTCTTTTTCGGCATCGGGGATGCTGGGGCCGTTATCGGCAACAAGTATGACGATGCTGTCACCTGTTCTTTTTGTTTCTATCATTATATCGCTGTTTTCACCGGAATACTTGAAAGCATTTTCGAGCAGATTATCAAGAAGCTGGATGAACAGCGTACAGTCTACATTTGCGATGATGAGCTCCGCAGGCTGGATGACATTTATATGATGATCTTTAGCCCGTTGCTGTACATGTGAAACTGCTGCATCGATCATATCAGATATGTCCTGCGGCTGCAGGCTGATGCCAAGGTGTCCATTATCAAGCTTCGTTATCGAAAGCAGATTTTCAACAAGGTCGATGAGCCATATGGAGTCCTCATAGATATCTGAGTATACCTGCTGTCTTTCATTTTCTGTGGGAACATCGCCGGAAATGAGCATCGCAGCATTGCCGGAGATCGTTGTGAGCGGTGTTCTCAGATCATGTGAGATAGAACGGAGCAGGTTAGAACGCATCTGCTCCTGCTCAATGCGGAATGCGTATTGTTCTCCGGCTCGGTCAAGACGTTCTTTATCTATGGCGACGGCACACTCGCCGAGCATCGCGAGTACAAGATTCTTGTCAAATGGGTCGATTGGCTCGTTTTTTCCTATACGTATGGCGGCGACAGCACATACTGTGTCATCGTCATTTACACGGACAGCCAGATACCAAAATGCAGAATCATCGAAAATACCTGTTGATGCGCCCGTCGTTTGTCATTGTATCCTTCCTTCTCCCCGTCTTGCCGGTAGGTCAGCGATAAAGAAAAGCGCACCGCAAGCTCAGTGCCGAGTCTTCCGCTGCCTGTGATTATCATGTACATTTATTTACCCTCCTCATCTGTCTCATCAAATATAAATGTCTTATCTGAAAAGAACTTTCCGAAATTATCGAGGTTCATGAGTGATGGCCTGTATGTCGGGTCGAGCGCCCATGCCGCACGGAAATGTTTCATCGCGCCGATATGGTCACCACGGCTTTCATATAAGATACCCATGAGGTTATGCGGAATTGCGTTGTCAGGATATGTTTCCATTGCCTGACGGATAAGCTTTTCACATTTGGAATATTCATGTGAGGCTGTCATTTTCCGCGTTTCTACGATAAGTTCATTTAATGATCTATCCATTTAGATTCTCCCGCTGCTTATGATATGCAGCTTTTTTAGATTTGATATATCTTGCAGTATAGAGTGTGTGGCGTAAAAGAATCGTTCGATTTGTGTGAGTAAGTGTTAAAATCACGTAAGGATGCGAGGGGCAAAAACATGCTTAGTGCGATATACATCCGCCTAAGAACGATTTTTGACATTATGCATCATAGCGATATATAATCTATACATTGATGCAATAATGACGAAATTATGATTGAAAAGTAATAAAGGAGGATAGAGTTATGATTAATATTCGACCTGTATCTGATCTTAGATATAAATTCCCGGAGATAGAAAGTGCGGTTAATGAGGGTGAACCGGTTTATTTAACCAAAAATGGTCATGGCACCATGGTTGTAATGAGCTTAGATACATATGCAAAGCTGACTGATCCTGTAGAAAGTGCATTGAATGAAGCTGATTACCTGGCTGAAAACAATTCTCAGAGGATGACACATGGTGAAGTCTTTCAGGCGTTGAGGAAACGGAATGAAAAATGACTATAATTACGAGCTTCGGTATTTGCCGTTATTTTATGATGATGTTCTTGCAGCACTTGATTACATAGGGAGAAGACTTAAGAATCCAAAGGCAGCGGATGAACTTCTTGATAAAACGGAACGGGCGATTCTTGAAAGACAGTCTAATGCAGAATCATTTGAGGTATATTGCTCCGCACGGAAACGAGATATTCCTTATTATTCTATTTATGTAGATAATTATGTGATTTATTATGTTGTGATTGAACATAAAATTATGGAAGTTCGCAGATTTCTATATAGAGGACGCGATAGAGACAGATTATTACGGTAAATAGTGGCGGATATGATATATATAATAGTCAGAAAAAGAAAATCACTGCAATAAGATCATCACCGGGTCAGGTCAGTATTGGTTAAGCTGTACTGCAGCAAATATGAGCCAGAGAATAAAGATGACCATTATGGCTTTCTTATAATATTTCAGTATAGCGATATATTCACGGATAAATGCGGTAGGCCAGTAATATCTTGCAGTATTGCATCCGACTCCGGATGCTTTTATCTTTAATTTACGTGAATACAGAAGTGAACGGAACACGTGAAAATTGCTTGTGACTATAAGGAACTTTTTGGTGTGATCAGGCGTATCAAGCATATCACGTGTGTTCTTGAGGTTCTCGTATGTGTTGCGTGACTTATCCTCAAGTATATAGTCTTCATTTTCCTTATAGCCTTTTTCATCAAGATAACTGCTCATAGCAGCGGCTTCCGAAAGGCGTTCGTTACTGCCTTTTCCGCCGGAGAGGACGATCTTGCTCCTGTGCCCGGTCTTTTCGTAGACTTCCAAAGCTTTATCAATCCTTCCGCGTAAAAGCGGAGAGACACGCTGACCGTCAAGCAGACCGCATCCCAGAACAATGATATAATCTTGTTCGAGTTTTTTCGGCAGGATAAGGTATACTTGTGAGTATGTGATAAGCGCGAAAAAGGAAAACCAGAAATAAAAGCTGAGCATGACAGCGAGCCATGCAAGCATACGTGTTATATATGTTTTTTCGAATACTCCCGATAGGGTCATAAACGGAAATATGATGCTTAGAACGAGAAAAAGTCCAAAGAAGGCCGAAAGAAGATTCTTTACGCGTTTGCCTTCTTTTTTGATCATTATCACGCTATTATGGAATAGTAGCACTATAAGGAAAAGCAGTCCAAGCGGTATACATAGGGTCAGTATGATGATCACATAGTTAAGGAATGGTATCGCCGATGAAGCGATTACAAGACCCAGGAATAGAAAGCCAATGGAAAATAGCAGAAGCACTGCATTTACAAAGCGCCTGGGGTCTGCAGATACCATGATCACGAATAATGTGAAAAAGACAAGGCCGATGCAAAGAAAGATCATGTGAAACTCCTCTTAGAAAATTATTAATATATAAATGATACAATACAGTAAACAGCATATCATCATTGGAGAGAAAATGGAAAAAACAATTCTTGTAGGTGTCGATCTTGGTAACGGCGATGACTGTCATAAGTCACTGGATGAGCTTGAAGGACTTGCGGCGGCATGTGACATGCAGACAGTCGGAATACTTGAGCAGGCACTTGATAAACCGAACAGTGCCACATACATTGGACCTGGAAAAGTAGACGAGACGGCAGCACTTGTTGCGCAGACAGGGGCAGACATAGTGATATTTGATAATTCGCTCTCGCCGTCACAGATAAGAAATCTTCAGGACGCGCTCAAACTGCCGATACTTGACAGGAGCAGTCTGATTCTGGAGATATTTGCAGATCGGGCAAGATCGCGTGAGGCAAAATTACAGGTGGAGGTCGCAAGGCTTCAGTATCTTCTTCCAAGACTTGTCGGAATGCATGCTGCACTAAGCAGACAAGGCGGCGGAAGCGGCGCTACGAGTAATAAGGGAACCGGAGAGAAAAAACCTGAACTTGACAGGCGTGTACTTGAACAGAGACTTGTGCAGTACAGACATGAGCTTGATGATGTGATACGGGAACGCAGTGCACAGTGCAGTAAACGTGCTTCATCAGGAATACCAAGAGTCGCGCTTGTGGGATATACGAATGCAGGAAAATCGACATTATTGAATGCGATGATAGAAAAGTATGCATTGCCGGATGATCAGATAGAAGATAAAAAGGTAGAGACTAAAGATATGTTATTTGCAACGCTGGATACGACGGTAAGAAAGATATCGCCGCAGGGACATCACGCGTTTCTTCTTTCGGATACTGTTGGATTTATCAATAAACTGCCGCACAATCTTATCGAAGCGTTCAGGTCAACACTTGAGGAAGCAAGGGAAGCGGATGTGCTAATCCAGGTGATTGATTACAGTGACGAAAATTTTGCGGATCATATGGAAGTTACAAGGAAGACGCTTGCGGAACTGGGCGCAGGCGAGATACCGATGATATATGTTTATAACAAAGCTGATCTGGGAACTGGGAACGAAACGGTCAGTAGTTTTAATGATAATCTTCCGCGTGTTGGACAGGATAAGATATATATGTCGGCTATTGACGGAACGGGTCTGGATGAGCTTGTAGATCTTATAGAGAAGAATCTTGAAGACGCATATACTGAGTGCACATTTCTTATTCCGTATACCGATGGACGGGCAGTTTCATATCTCAACAGCCATGCGGTCGTTATATCAGAAGAGTATGAAAACGAGGGAACGAGGCTTAAGGCCAACTGCCGCAAAGCTGACGCAGCATATTATAAAAAATACATTGTATAGAAGTCATGCAAAGCAATTCGTAGCATTACAACAATAGATAGTTTGTTATTGACACATTGTGGATACCGGTATACAATCTAAAATATCGTATGCGAAGGTGCTTGGAGATGACTCCAAGTACCTTTTTTTTATATCTGCTTATGATGCAATGCACAGAATCTATTGACGGCAAAGGCGCCGGATGGAAATGAAAAATTCCCTCCGGCACTTTTTTTGTAAATAATTCTGGCGTGAAACTTTTTTCAGATAACGGAAGTAGTAAGGAGGAGAGAGCTATGAATATTGAGGTAACCACAGTAATATGGGTACTAATCTGAACTGCACTTGTCTATTTCATGCAGGCAGGCTTCGCACTTTGTGAAGCAGGACTTACCAGAGCTAAAAATACGGGGAATATCCTTATGAAGAACATGATGGATTTCTGTATTGGAACGCCATGCTTCTGGATTATCGGATTCAGTCTTATGTTTAATGGTGGACTTGGCGGGGTTATCGGACTGCCGGATCTTCTTATCAGGGGAACATACACGTCGGCAAATAGTGTAGTTCCGCAGACAATGCCGCTTTGGTGCTATGTAATATTCCAGACAGTATTTTGCGCAACGGCAGCAACGATCGTTTCTGGCTCGATGGCAGAACGTACGAATTTCAAGGCTTATTGTATCTATTCAGCTTGTATCTCACTTTTCGTTTATCCTATAACAGGACATTGGGCATGGGGTGGCGGCTGGCTTTCAACGCTCGGATTTCATGATTTTGCAGGCAGCGCATGTGTACATATGGTTGGCGGTGTTATTGCATGTCTGGGAGCTTTTCTGCTCGGACCGCGTATTGGCAAATACGATAAAAACGGCAAGGCAAAGGCTATCCCGGGTCACAATATGGTCGCTTGTGCACTTGGTGTATTTGTCCTCTGGTTCTGCTGGTTCGGATTTAACGGAGGTTCTACAGTAGCGATGGCAGATGCAGCGGCAGCAAAGTCGGCTTCACTTGTATTTATGAACACCAACCTTGCAGCGGCTATGGCAACAGTTGTAACAATGATCTTTACATGGGTTCGTTATGGCAAGCCTGATGTATCAATGACTATGAACGGTGCTCTTGCAGGTCTTGTGGCAATCACAGCCGGATGCGACTGCGTATCTCCGGTCGGTGCTTTTATCATTGGATCAATAGCAGGATTACTTGTTGTTCTTTCAGTAGAATTTTTCGATAACATTGCAAAGATCGATGATCCTGTCGGAGCCGTATCAGTACATGGAGCAAATGGTCTTTGGGGAACTCTGGCAGTAGGTCTTTTCTCAACAGGTGAAGATGGAGTCGGCGTTGGTCTATTTTATGGCGGCGGTTTTCATCAGCTCGGAGTACAGGCTCTTGCAGCTGTCAGCATAATAGCTTATCTTCTTGTCATAATGTTTATCGTTTTCAAGATCATTGATAAGACAGTAGGACTTCGCGTTCCTGCACAGGTTGAGATTGATGGACTTGATATTCACGAGCATGGTCTTGCATCGGCATACTCAGGTTTTGCGATCACTGATGTAACAGATATGACAGTGAATGTTAACGAGAACACAGATCTTGGCGAGGAAGATTATGAAAGCGCTTCTGACGCGCAAAAGGCGGCATCTGTCCAGGTTAAAAAGGAAGCACCGCTTGCGGCAGAATTTGATTCCGGTATTCATAAGGTTACGATCATATGTAAGCTCGCCAAGTTTGACGCACTTAAGAATGCGCTGAATGAGCTTGGTGTAACAGGGATGACAATGACTCAGGTTATGGGCTGCGGAGTTCAAAAAGGTTCTACAGATAAGTATCGTGGTGCGGTGGTTGATTCCACGCTTCTTCCGAAGGTAAAGGTGGAAGTGATCGTTGCTAAGATCTCTGTAGACAAGGTTATAGAATCTGCTAAGGCGGCTCTTTATACGGGGCATATAGGAGACGGTAAGATATTTGTTTATAATGTAAGCCGCGTAGTAAAGGTTCGTACCGGCGAAGAAGGAACATCAGCCCTTCAGGATGTCGAATGATCTAATTGCTCTTCGGACATTATTATAAAGCATAATAACACGAATACTACTTTTGACATCTATATCATAATGTGATGTGGTGTCAAAAGTGGCAATGATGCTACGAATTGCTTCGCTTCCTTCGGAAGCTTGCGCAATTCTGTAAACACTCGGAATCCGCTGATTTGCTACGCAAATCGCTACTTCCTCATGTTTAGGCGTGTCATAAGGTCGTTCTGCTTTTCATGCAAGCATGAACGCAGAATGACTTTTGACACTTGCATCATAATGTAACATCAAGAGAAGACTGGATCTGGCTAAATTGGCAGATCCGGTCTTTTTTTACACAGATGTTGAAGTGCGAGAATACGTGAAAATCATTTACGACTATATGTAACATGAAAAGATGATACAATATAGAAACATGATAAGGATATTAGAACTGATCTGGAAAATAAGTGGAGGAGAGAAGATGAGAAAAAGAGATATCGGTATGAAAATGATAACGGCATTATTGTCGGCAGCGATGATGACAGCCAGCGTTACAGGATGCGGAACTGAAAATGAGGCTGCAAAGACAGATGCATCATCTAAGGTGGAAACAAAATCTGCGGCGGATGTAAAAGAATCAACAAGCGGCTTTACTGAAACAGCAGAAAGCAGCTCAGTCTCTGGCAGCGAAAGTACATCGGAGGAAGATAAGACAACACCTGACGACAAACTGATAATAGTATCATTTCCATCAGAGTATAGGAATCATTGGAATGAAGATAAGAATTATGGTGATATTGAGGTGAGAGTTGATGGCATACAGATCATGTCCGATGGTTATGAAAAGCTTCAACAGACAATCACTAAGTGCGATAAGAAGCTATGGGATGATTCAGAGCAGATATATAATGAGTCTCTTGAAGATATAAAAGAGTTTCAGGATGATGATCGTAACTTCACGTGTACATACGATAATACTGTGAAACTGAAGAGAGCTGACAGTTCGGTGTTCAGCTATGAACGCACCGAATATTCATATCTTGGAGGAGCACATCCGAGTACTTTGTATGCCGGATATGCATATGATACTTTATCAGGCAGACAGCTTTGCCTTGATGATGTAACGGATGATAAAGATAAAATATATGAGGAAGTCATGAAACAGCTTGAAGAAAGCGAAGATTCCTCAGCGTTCTTTGATGGATGGCAGGATACGATCAAAAAATGGTTTGATAATTCAGGTAAGACAGATGATACAGGCAGTGATACAGAAGATGGTACAGAAGAATCACATTTAAACTGGTACTTGGATGAGACGGGGCTTAGCGTTATCGTTAATGCATATGATATCGGACCATATGCAATGGGTTCCAGAAAGATATCGATACCATATGACGCAGGTCTTATAAAAAAAGAATATTGTGCAGAACTAAAATATCCGGCGCAGGATGTCGCACTTTATGAAGGATTCACATACACAGACGTGGATGGAAATGAAAAGAGTGTATATCTTTCAGCGGATGAAAATGGCGATGATGATGAATATAGAAACATTGTACTAAATATCGCAAAAGCAGAAGATGATACAAGCCCGGTCAAAATAACACTGAGTGGATATTATTTAGAAAGTATGTATCTTGTAACAGCTCCTGATGGTGGAAAATACCTGTATGTGGATTCTATTTCAGATAATGACTGGAATGAGCTTGATGTGATCGATATGAATTCAGATGAGCCGCAGCTTATAAAAAATAGCGATGACGGCGCATTATATGATTTTAATATATTGGACAGTGATTCATTTGTTATGGCCACGAGGGTTGGTATATTAGGAACATATAATGTATATCGCACATATCATGTAGGAAACGATGGGACACCTGAAGCTGACGAAGATGAATATACAATCATAAACGATGATTATGATTGGGCAGAACGGCATACGGGAGAGTCAAAGGGGACGGGTACGATTCCAGAGCTTGATAATCTTCCGTACTATAGCGCGCTTAAGACAAAATGTGATATCAGTGTAATGATGCATGTGGACGGATCAGATGAAAAGAAACAGGAAACCATACCTGCGGGAACAGTATGCATCCCGTATAAGACAGATGTGAAGACATATGTGACATTCAGATCGCTAGATGGAAAAGAGTTTGATGTCAAGGTAGATATAGTAAATTATGAAGATACGATAGACGGGAAAGATCAGGATGATGTATTTGACGGAATCACGTATGCAGGTTGATGGTGACATGCTGAAAATATCTTAAATCTTTTTGAAATCGTTCATTAAGAGGTTTCTTTTATCGCATACAGAGGATATAATCTATACATAAGGTTTGAAGCACTTTAGATTACATTTGAATATGGGAAATGAAAGGGGTTAAGTATGAATTATTTAAAGAGGATTGTTATGGTGATCATGGCGGTGACCATGTTGTTTCTGGCACCGGCAGTAGTGACACAGGCGGCTGAGGGAGATGAACTTGACTTTAGCGAAACGCTTCTCACTATAGGAAAAGGACAGTCGAAAATCATCACTGTCACTGATAAAAATTCACGTGCGATAAGCGGTATATACACAACGAATGCAAAGAGTTCTGGTACTTGCGCAAGAATACTTGAGAGCTCTAACGGACATTATAAGGTTGCTCTGTATATTGGTGCTGATGAGACTTCTACAGGAGTTTCGTTCTGGTTCTATCTTAATGATTGTGATTATCATGATAATGTGGATGTACGTGTCTCTGGAAATACAGCTTCTTCAGCAGGTACATATGCCGCATTTCAGCATACATCAGCAGCAGCCATTGCGGGTGCAGCACCCGGCGCAGTTGTTGATATCAATACAGACAAGTGGATCAGCTTTGACAAGAGCGTGACTACAATATGGGCTGCACGTCCTGATGTAACAGTAAATGTGACATTCAAGACTGCGATTGGCACGACATGCAAGATAAGCGTTCCGGCAGGAACTAATGTAGCAGCTCTTGCTGATGCAAACGGATATATAGGATTTGCAGGAATCTATGCAGCATATGCGGTTCCGGTGAACTGAACCAGTGTCATTAGGGCTTATGAAAGTATGCAAGAACAGGGGCTGCCTTATATCAGGCAGCTCCTTTTTTACGCAACAGAATAAGGAATGACACAGCAGCATCACTTACGTGATATAATGATGTAGGTGTCAAACGTGGTAATTGTGTTTTGATAAGGAGACAAAATATTATGGCGGATATAAAACCTTTTGAAAAGAAGTTGTATCTGAGTTCACCTACAATGCATGGACCGGAGCTTCAGTATATAAAAGAAGCATTTGATACGAACTGGATGTCTACAGTCGGAGCAAATATTGATGCAGTTGAGAAAGAGATATGTGAGAAGATCGGCTGCAAATATGCGGTTGCACTCTCATGTGGTACAGCGGCGGTACATCTTGCAGTAAAGCTTGCAGGGGTAAAACCCGGAGACAAGGTATTCTGCAGTGACCTGACATTCGACGCGACGGTGAATCCTGTAAAATACGAGGGTGGCGAGGCTGTCTTTATCGATACGGAATATGATACCTGGAACATGGATCCAATAGCGCTCGAAAAGGCATTCGAGATATATCCGGAAGTCAAAGTCGTTGTGGCAGCGTATCTTTACGGCACACCAGCGAAGATAGATGAACTGAAGGCAGTCTGCGATAAGCATGGTGCTGTTCTCGTCGAGGATGCAGCTGAATCTCTTGGAGCAACATACAAAGGCGTTCAGACAGGAACATTTGGCAGATACAGAGCTATCTCATTTAACGGAAATAAGATAATCACAGGTTCAGCAGGCGGTATGCTCCTGACAGATGATCTGGATGCGGCTGAAAAGGTAAGAAAGTGGTCAACGCAGGCACGTGAAAATGCGCCGTGGTATCAGCATGAGGAGCTTGGCTATAACTATCGCATGAGCAATGTTATCGCCGGTGTTGTAAGAGGACAGATACCTTATCTGGAAGAGCACATCGCGCAGAAGAAAGCAATATATGAGAGGTATAAAGCCGGATTTAACGGACTTCCTGTAAAGATGAATCCGTATGATAAGGTTAATTCAGAACCTAATTTCTGGCTTTCATGCATGATCATAGACAGGGACGCAATGTGTGCTCAGGTGCGCGGAGAGAGAAAGGCTATGTATAAGACCGAGCCCGGAAAGAGTTGCCCGACGGAGATTCTTGAAACGATCATGAAGTATAATGCCGAGGGGCGTCCGATATGGAAGCCGATGCACATGCAGCCAATCTATCGCAACAATGGTTTTATCACACGTTTCGGAAGCGGCAGAGCGGTCACAAATGCGTACATTGAACATGATGACTTCGGAAGTGATGGCAAAATGCTTGACATCGGAATGGACATCTTCGACAGAGGTATGTGTCTTCCGAGTGATAACAAGATGACACCGGAGCAGCAGGATGTCGTAATAGAGATAGTCAAGAAGTGCTTTGAATAAAGTGATGTAGAGTAAAAGACATTCGTGTGTGATTGCATGTCGTGCTGATCATGCCGGAAGAGTATAAATGTGCTCTGCTGGTACATTGCAGAATGACAATAATTATGACATGCATAAACATTGGAAAGAGCGAGGATATATCGGATCTATATGCATAATAAATTGGCAGTGGTTTTATGGATATTATGTCTATCATGTTTTTTATATGGAATTGTAGCTTTTATGGCGCGAAGTGGGACGGGATTTTTCCTGATATGGTTTGTCATTGCTGCTTTTTTCGGTGTTTTAGCCGTGATGTCGCAGAAGGGATTATGGAAGTGTGTGCCGACATGGCTGAAAACAGTGCTTGGGATAGCTATGCTTGTGATAATACTTGTCTGTGCAGTGACTGAAGGCTTTATCATAAGCGGATTCAGTTCAAAAGTACCGGAAGGACTTGACTACATCATTGTTCTTGGAGCTCAGGTCAGAGAGAGCGGTCCAAGCATTGTTCTTAGGTACAGACTGAACGAAGCGTATGAATATCTTGCGGAGAATCCGGACACAGTCTGCATAGTATCTGGCGGACAGGGAGCAAACGAACCTGTAACGGAAGCTGAAGCGATGAAGAAATATCTTGTGGATAAAGGTATTTCGGGCGAGAGACTTATAGAAGAAGACAGATCGAAAAATACTGCTCAGAATATATCGAACAGTTATAAGTCTGTTTCCGATGATTCATCGGTCGGGATAGTCACGAATAATTTTCATGTGTTCAGGGCAGTACATATCGCAGCAAAAACTGCAGAAAAACAGAACCTGACGCTTAACGTATATGGATTGCCATCAGGTTCTGATATAAGATATCTGCCAAATAACATGCTTAGAGAAATGCTCGGAGTGTGGAAAGACCTGGCAGCCGGGAATATGTGATAATTAATAGGATTATGTATTATCTCATATTGCAGCTGACGCTTCATCTATTTCCCTAAGTTCTTCATCGGAAAATGAGATGTTTTTGAGTGCTTTGATGTTATCAAGAATCTGTGATGACTTGGATGCACCGATGAGAACAGTTGTGATGATACCGTCTCGAAGTATCCATGCGAGAGCCATTTCAGCGAGCGTCTGTCCGCGCTTCTTTGCAATCTCATTAAGCTTCTTTATCTGTTTTAGTTTCTCATCAGTGATATTCGATTCTTTAAGAAAACGCCCATCAGTACGAACCCTGCTGTCAGCGGGAATACCATTCAGGTATCTGTCAGAGAGCATTCCCTGTGAAAGCGGTGAGAAACATATGATGCCTTTTCCAAGAGCGGCGGCAGTTTCTTTGAGACCATTTTTTTCCACAGCCCGGTCAAATATGTTATAACGATTCTGATTTATGATAAATGGAACATGCATATCATCAAGGATAGCAGAAGCCTTTTTGAGTGTCGGACCATCATAATTTGAAAGACCGACATAGAGAGCTTTGCCGCTTGTAACAGCCTGCGCGAGTGCGCCCATTGTTTCTTCGAGCGGCGTGTCTGGATCCATTCTGTGATGATAGAAGATATCGACGTAATCCAGTCCCATTCTCTGAAGGCTTTGATCGAGACTTGCCAGCAGGTATTTGCGGCTGCCATGGTCGCCATAAGGACCTTTCCACATTTCATATCCGGCCTTTGTACTAATGATGAGTTCATCACGGTAAGGCTTCAGATCTTCACGGAATATCTTTCCGAAATTCTCCTCCGCGCTTCCGGGTTCCGGCCCATAATTATTTGCAAGATCAAAGTGCGTGATGCCGTTGTCAAATGCAGTGAACAGCAAGTCTTTCATATTGCTGATCGTAGCAGTATCACCAAAGTTGTGCCACAAGCCAAGCGATACTCCGGGAAGCAGCAGCCCGCTTTTTCCACAACGGAAATATTTCATATTATCATAACGATCTTCAGATGCATTATACATAATAACCCTCTTTTCTTATTTGATTTGTGGTTGAGAAAAGCTTACCAGTTAAAGTATACTTGAAGTCAAGACAATTTCATAGATAATATAATATGATGCAAGTGTTATAAGGTCGTTATTATGTTATGATACTTTAATAAAATCATTGTGAGCGACAGGTGGTAACCAATGGAAGATAATAAAAGTACAGTTTCAGAACAGAATAAACCGGAGAATGAAGCAGTAAAGCTTGAAAATAAGTTTAAGTCAAATGTGAATCATAAATATACGCAGATCTCGATGTATTGCGTGATCACGGTTCTACTCATCTATTTTCTGATAAGACTCTTTGATAATTTTGGCGGCATAATTAGTGGTATAGGAATTGGCATTTCGTGGCTTGGCGTATTGCTGAAGCCGCTCGCATATGGATTCGGCATCTGCTATGTGCTTTTTCCGGTTACTGAGTTCATTGAAAAGAAGCTGTCGGAACTCAAGCATTTTAAGAGAAAGAACAAGCGTCCTCATGGGCTTGCAGTGGCACTTACTTTTGTTATCACTGTTGCTGCGATATCAGTCCTTATGTCACTGACACTTTCAACTTTCACGAGCAGTTTCCAGATGGTAGATTCAGATTCAATCAATGAATTTACTAAATTGACGGTATCCACGCTCAACAGTTTCTATGATTCGCTCGTGTCGGCATTAGCCAATCTTAGTATATCGTCAGAACAGATAAATACAGCTGTTCAGAATATCGGAAAATCAATAGCGGATTATTTCCTGAACATAGGAAAGAATATACAGGGTGGGATCAGCAATGTTACGGGATTCTTTACTACATTCCTCTTTTCGTTGATATTTGGAGTGTATTTTCTGCTTGATGGAAAGAATCTTATGACATATTGGGACAGAGTACTGAAGGCTATCTCAAGTAAGAAATTTTATAAATGCTTTCATATTGTTATAGGAGATCTTGATACTTCATTTTCCGGTTATATAAGAGGACAGCTCGCAGATGCACTGTTCATGATGGTCGCTGTAAGCATATCGCTTTCGATAGTTCATGTGAAGTTCGCGATAATCATAGGCGTGCTGACCGGTATCGGTAATCTGATACCGTATGTTGGAGCATTTGTCGCATATATATCAACGATAATCGCGTGTCTTATTGATGGTGATCTCAAGAAACTTGTCATCGGAGTTATAGTCATACTTATTGTACAGGCAGTAGATGGGAATATTGTCAATCCAAAACTTCTTAGTAAGAGCATCAGTATCCATCCGATGCTCGTCATAGCATCACTTATCATCGGAAGTGCTATCGGAGGAATCGGCGGCATGCTTCTCGCAGTACCGATTGGAGCTTTCATCAAGACCAATTTCGAGAGACTTATCAGTTATCTGATGAAAAAGCGGAATATTGAATCAGCGCAGAAATAGTTGTCGAGAATCCACGAAATCCCAATTTGATTGAAAAGTATCTATAGGATCCTATCAGATTTTTATCTGGTAGGATTTTTTGTTCCTGCATCATGATGCTGCAAATTGTTTCACTTTTTTTCAGAAGCCTGGAATAACATGGCAAATAGTTACTGTGAACACAAATTTCCATATTACAGACAACAATAAAAGCCAAAAACATGATAATTGTTGTGCGATAAGTAACAAAATTCCATATAATGGATACGTAGTATTATTTCAAAATAATATATATGAAATATAATTATCATATAGCAGTCAGTTGGAGATGAGGTGGAAATGTGAAGCTGCAATCAGGACTTTACGAAACGGATGGCTATAAATGTCTGGGGAATCTGGACAACGATAATATGGATCTAAGGTTGATGTACTGTGGGTATGAAGATTGTGCTCCGGGACATCGTTTCGGACCAAACAAGAGACAGGCCTATGTGATCCATGTCATCGTTAAAGGACGAGGCAAACTTGAAAATGAGGACGGACTATGGGAAATGCATGCCGGCGATGCGTTTGTACTGCGCCCTCACGAAGAGGCGTGGTATGAAGCTGACCACTATGATCCATGGACTTATATCTGGATAGGATTCCAAGGTATGCGTGCAAAAGAATGTGTGGTGAATGCAGGATTCGATAATAATAATCAGGTTATACATAATATCGATGCTACAAAGCTTCAGGGATACGTGACGGAGATGATGAAATCACCCGATCTTTCCTATAGCAATAGCCTGAGACGCTGCGCATATCTTCAGATGTTTTTAGCTGAACTGCTTGAACAGTATTCAGGTAATGTACCGGGAATCGAAAAGGTTGAGAATGAACCTGCATCAAATCATGTTAAGCAGCTGATGGCGTATCTCGCAGAACATTACGCAGACAAGATAAGAATCAGTGAGATCGCTGATGAGATGGATATCAATAGGAGCTATCTGTCTAATTCATTTCGTAAGATGACGGGTTCTTCTCCGTCAGATTATCTGATGAAGCTGAGAATGGAAAAAGCGAGATCATTACTTAAGAAGACAAACTATCCAATTGGACAGATAGCGGGTGAGGTAGGCTATAGTGATGCACTTGCTTTTTCACGTCAGTTCAAGAGATATTTTGGACAGAATCCCAGACAGTTCCGCCTAGAACCGGACAAGCTTGAGATCGCAAAGGGTAAGAAGAATCCAGAGAATGTTCTATTGTGATTATGTATTTCAAATGGGAGGATTATCATGAAGAAGAGATTGTTAGCAGTTATTCTTGCGGGCGCAATGATGATTTCGCTGACGGCTTGCGGTAACAGTGCATCACCGACTCCATCAAAGGATGAAGGCAGTGAGGCGTCATCCGTAGCAGCTAGTAATACGACGCAGGCTGCAGGTGACACAAAGTCAGCAGATTCAGGGAAAGATGTCACTCTTACCGTATGGGCGAGCGGCGCGGGACCACAGGTAGATGCAATGAAGACTGCCTGTGAAGGATTTTCAAAAGAGAGCGGATATAAAGTGGAATTTTCAGCACCTGGCGATACATATGAGGAGCTGATGAAGACAAAGATGGCAGCCAATGATATGCCGGATGTATTTGATACTCATGGCTGGTCAGTAAAGCGTTACAGCGATTTTCTGATGCCGGTCAACGATCTTGATTTTGCAGCAAATATTGATAAGCAGATCAAACCGATAGTATCTGATGAAGATGGAAATATATATGTACTTCCGATGGACATGGATATAAGCGGTCTTGTCTATAACGTTGATGTTGTAAAAGAAGCGGGTATAGATGTTGACCAGATAAAGACATGGGACGATTTTGAAGCTGCATGTGATAAAGTTCTGGCGATCGGGAAAAATCCTATTCACATGGGCGGTGCAAATTCATTTACCGTAGGATGGTTTTACGATAGAGTTGCTCCTAGCTTCTATATCACAGATGATGCCAACAGCAAGGCAGAAGAACTTAAGAGTGGTACTTTTGATAAAGAGATATGGAAGAAGATATCAGCAATGCTGGATTCATGGGTAACTAAAGGGTATCTGAACAAGGACTGTGTCAGTGGCGAATATACAGCAGACGTTACTTCAGCAGCAAATGGCGATACGGCGTTCCTGTTCTATGGAAATGTTGCGATGTCAATCGCACAGGGAATTAATAAAGACGTTAAGCTTGGCATGATGCCAATCCCGTCATGCTCAAAAGATGATGAGCCTTCTCTGATAGCAGGTGAAAATGTTGCTTTCGGTATATGGAAAGATACGAAACACAAAGACGCAGCTGTCGAACTGCTCGAATATCTGTCACGTCCGGAAGTGGCTTCAACAATCGCAAAAGCGACAGGCAACAAACCGGCGCTTACTACTGTAACAGCTGATATAGGAATGGCACAGGAATATCTTGATAAATACGCGGATGTAGAAACGTTCCCTTATTTTGATCGTGAATATTGTCCGAGTGGTCTTTGGGATGTGATCTGTTCTACAGGACAGGACGTTCTGGCGCAGAAGGCAGGCGCGATCGATGATGGTGCGGATCAGGTCGCTGCAACATTCAGTGAGAAATTCGGTCAGTAAAAAATAAAAGATGACCTGCAGACTTATATCTGTGGGTCATTTTTTTTGGAGGACAGCATGCGAAAACGTAATTTGATGATGAATGTTTTCTTTATACCGGCGATGGTTCTTTTTGCGATATTTGTAGTCTATCCATTTCTTAACGGTGTAAGACTTTCATTTACCAACTGGAACGGTTATTCACCACATATGAAGAACATCGGTCTTATGAATTATAAGAGAATGTTCACTGACAAAAACGTTCTTGTTGCGTTTAGAAACACTCTCATATATGGCTTTGGTTCAACACTGATACAGAATGTGTTTGGAATCCTTTTGGCAGTATTTCTGAACACGGAATTTAAGGGAAAGAATATACTACGAACGATCATATATCTTCCAGTAATGATAGCACCACTGATAATGGGTTATATCATGTATTTCTTTTTTGCTTATGATCATGGTGCGATAAATGACATAATAATATTTTTTGGCGGAACTTCTGTTGACTGGCTGATGGATGGAAATCGTGCAGTGATAATACTGATGCTTATCAATTCGTTTCAGTTCATAGGGATCTCAATGGTCATATATCTGGCAGGACTACAGAACATTCCGAAGATGTATTATGAAGCGGCGGCAATCGACGGCTCAAATGGTTTCGAGAACTTTAGATATGTTACACTGCCGCTGCTGACTCCGGCGATAACATCTGCTGTCACTATAAATCTTATAGGTGGGTTCAAACTCTTTGATGTTATATCAGCATTGACATCCGGCGGTCCCGGCTATGATTCGCATTCAGTGTCTACTTTGATAAATAAACTGTATTTTGGAAGTGAAAGCGCCGGATATGCGTCCGCTGTGGGGCTTATCTTTTTCTTATTTATCATGATAATAAGTTACTTCGTAGTCAGGATGTTGCAGAGAAAGCAGGTGGAGATGTGAAGAAAAATTCTGCCGCACAATTCATTATGCGTCTTCCGGTGATAATCGCGATCATACTGATCTATGTATCACCGATGTATATACTTACGACAATATCGTTCAAGAAGACATCAGATCTGTCATCATACTGGATATTTCCGCATGAGCCTACGCTTGATAATTTCAGGACGGCGATCTCAAAAGCCGGTATATTAGGAGCTCTTGGCAGGACTGCTGTGATCACGGTATGCGTTGTTGTACTGGTAGTGATAGTGTCTGCGCTTTCAGCGTATCCGTTAGCAAGAAACAGATCGCGTCTTAGCAAGTTCTTTCTTGCATTTGTATTGGGGATAATGATGGTTCCGCCTCTTAGTATATTAGTTTCACTTTATTCTGTGATAGTATCTATGGGCGGTGTGAATATGTATTGGGCTATTATACTGGTAATGCTTACATATCAGTTGCCACAAGGGATATTTCTGTATATGAATTTTATTAAGGCGATACCTATCGCTCTTGATGAAGCGGCGGCAATCGATGGAGCAGGACCTATACGTACATTCTTTTTGATAATCATGCCTCAGCTTAAGCCTGTCACAGCATCTGTGGTCATACTGTCAGGTATAAACTGTTGGAACGACTACCAGTTTTCAAGGTATATCCTTCAGGCACAACGTATGAATACAGTCACGCTTTCGATCTCATCTTTCTTTTCACAGACTTATTCGGATCTTCATTCGGCAGCAGCGGCAGCGATGCTGGCGATACTTCCGGTGATCATAGCTTTCCTGTTTCTGCAGAAGTATTTTATTCAGGGTATGATCGACAGCTCGATCAAGTAGGATTAGGTGCTGAATATGAAAATAATAAAAATAGATACTTTACATACGAGTTATCATATCGGAGTGGAAGATAAAGGTCTGCTTCTGCATCTATATTATGGTCCCAGGATAGAAGAAGGTGCGGAAAATACGCTCGCATTATATTTTCGCGGTGGTAATGGAGTACCATACGATCATAGCAATGATCCAATGATCTCACCTGATGTTCTTCCGATGGAGTATTCATGTCAGGGGGACGGCGACTACAGGAATACACCTTTCAGGATAAGTGATCCAAGCGGGTGCGCCGGCTGCGACATGCGTTATGTTTCTCATTCTTTTTATAAAGGGAAATATGCATTACCCGGACTTCCGGCATCATATTCAGATAATGCATCTACACTCAGCATCGTTCTTTGTGATAAGAATGCAGGTGTTGAAGTAACTTTATATTACGGTATTTTTTATGAAGAAGATATTATTACGAGAGCAGCCAAGATCAGGAATATAAGTGATTCGGAGATCGTTCTGAATAAAGCTTCAAGTTTCTCTATGGATTTTCTGACAGGGCAATTTGACCTGATACATTTCTGGGGTAGACATTTCAGTGAGATGCATTTTGAAAGAACCGCAGTATCACATGAAGGAATAAGGATAGGCAGCAGGAGAGGTGTTTCAGGACACCAGCACAATACATTTGCGATACTGGCTGATCATGGATGCAGTGAGGATGCCGGCATATGCTATGGAACCTCTCTCATGTACAGCGGAAACTTTGAGATAGAGGCAGAAGCAGACCAGTATTCACAGACAAGGATTCAGGCAGGAATATCTGATGAGATGCTTTCATATCCGATTGAATGCGGAGAGACGTTTTTCACTCCGGAAGTGATCCTGAGCTTTTCTGAAGAAGGATTCGGAACGCTGTCTCGCAGATATCATAAATTTATACGCAATAATGTTTGTCGTGGAAAATACAAAATGAAGCGCCGTCCTATACTTGTAAATAATTGGGAGGCGACATATTTTGATTTTACCGGAGACAAGCTGGTCGAGATCGCAGAGGCAGCGTCGGAACTTGGTATTGAAATGTTTGTCCTGGATGATGGCTGGTTTGGTAACAGAGGACCTGATGACAGAGGACTGGGCGACTGGGTGGTAAATGAAAAAAAGCTAGGCGGGACTCTCGACAGTGTGGTAAAACGTATTACCGCAAAAGGATTGAAATTCGGAATATGGATCGAACCGGAGATGGTTAATGAAGATTCTGACCTTTACCGCAGTCATCCTGACTGGGCTCTTACGATACCTGGAAGACATCCGGTTCTTGGAAGAAATCAGCTTGTACTTGATTTTTCAAGAAAAGAAGTACGTGATGCGGTGTTTGAAAGTATAGCCAAAGTAATTGATTCAGCAGATATCTCATACATCAAAGTTGATATGAACAGAAGTTTATGTGATGTTTATTCAAAAACTTCTTCAACGCAGAATTTTGGAACGCTCTGTTACAGATATATGCTGGGGGTATATGATTTCTTTGAAAGGATAAATGAAAGGTATCCAGACATTTTGGTAGAAGGATGTTCTAGTGGGGGTGGAAGGTTCGATGCCGGTATGATGTATTATACGCCACAGGTATGGACAAGCGATAATACAGATGCGATAGAGAGACTTTCAATACAATACGGGGCAAGCTTTGGATATCCGGTATCTGTGATAAGTTCTCATGTCTCAGCAGTCCCCAATCATCAAACCGGGCGTGAGACAGATATTGATACAAGAGCGATTGTTGCATTCCCATCAAATTTTGGGTATGAACTTGATCTGACGAGGCTCAGTGATGATGAGAAAAAGAGTATCAAGTCTCAGATAGATTCGTTTAAGAAAGACTGGGATGTAATACATAATGGAGATTATTACAGAGTAACAGATATAAACGATTATCCTGAATACATGGTCTGGGATATCGTTTCGGAAGATTGTTCACAGGCGGTTCTTTCGGCGGTAACGACTAATACTCATGGGAATCCGATAGTACATTACGCAAGGTGCAAAGGACTTAAGCGGGATTCTGTTTATGAATGTGAGGAAAATGGAAAGCAATATTCAGAAGCGGTTCTTAGGATAGTAGGTATGCCTGTTCCTGTTGAACCGGGAGAATATCATGCATATCAATTTCATTTGACCAGAATAAATAAAGATGAGTTTTGATCATGACTTAATTCAGCAGCGCTTATGCTATCTTAAATCAAAAGGATAATAACAGCGTGTGTTAATGTTATGATAGAATTACGAGGGATTCAAAAGGAAGCAGAGCAATTCGTAACATCATAACAATAGTTACTTCTGATTACATATCAAGATATAAGGCATAAGGATGAACAGATGAAGATAGGTATTATTTCAGACATACACAGTAATGTTACAGCCTTAAGAGCGTGTACTGATTATCTGGAAAATGAAAGGTGCGATGAGTACCTTTTTTTGGGTGATTACGTTTCTGACACGCCGTACACAAGAGAGACAATGGATTTTCTATATGAGTTTATCTCGTCACACAGATGTCAGATGCTTCGGGGAAATCGTGAAGACTACATGATCGCGCAGCGAAAGACAATAGAGGCAGGAGATACCGATAAGATGTGGCTGAGCGGATCGGCAAGCGGGAATCTCTTATTTACCTATGAGAAATTGACAGATGAAGACATTGATTTCTTTGAAAGTCTGCCAATAACATTTAGATACGAGAAAGAGGGACTGCCGGCGATCACGTGCTGTCATGGCTCACCCGAAAGTACGCGCGAACTTCTTGAACTTGAAGACGATAAAGTTGGAAGATGGCTCGAACGGATAGATACAGATTATATGATATGCGCGCACACTCATTTTCCGGGGGAAGTGACATATAAGAATAAGCATTATTACAATGCGGGTTGTGTCGGGATATCAATAAATGATGCGGGATATGCGCAGTGCATGATCATCGAGGATTTTACAGATAACGGAAATACATCGTGGAGACCACAGTTCCTTAGAATACCATATGACAATAGAAAAGTCGTCAGGGATATACTATCATCAGGTCTGTCTGATATGGGGGCATGGTTTGTGAATGCGGATATCCAGACACTGCTTACGGGAATAGACAATGCTTCGAAGCTTGTAAAACTTGCATGCGGACTTCAGAGGGCGGATGGGAATATGGTAGAATGGCCGCACATAGAAGAAAGATATTTTGCGGCGGCAGCAGGGACTCTGGGGATAATAGATTATAGAAAACAATAACATGACGTCTGGAGATATTATATTTGTAAAAAAATTGAAATCTACATAGAATATTAAGAATTGTGTTTTATAATCAGATCATGTGGGTGTCAAAAATATATAGAACCTGGAGAATAGAAATGGTGAAACAACCTAAAAGCAGAAAGAAACTGGTAATACTTATAGTGGCTGCCGTGGTAATCGCATTGGCAGTCATTTTATTTTCAGTAAAAAAGAGCGCGCAGCGGACAGCATATACGCAAGATACTGCTGAGAAAAAAGATATTAATGTATATCATTCATTTACCGGAACGGTATCGGCGTCAAATTCTCAAAGTGTGATGTCGGCAGTCTCTGGCGTGAAGATATCTGAGGTAGATGTGAAAGAGGGAGATATGGTCAAGACTGGTGATGTCATAGCCAGGCTTGATACAAGTGCGATAGATGAGCAGATAAAGGAAAAAGAGATTGGGATGTCACAGACGTCTAAGACGAATGCACTTTCGATAAAGTCGGCTAAAAAATCATATGATGATCTGCAGCAGAATATCAATGATGGTCTTGATTCAACAAGGCAGTCTGCTCAGAATGGAATAGATTCAGCATATGTCTCACTTTTGACAGCGGTCAATGCCTATAATAACGAAGTAAGTCTGAATAACGAGCAGCTTTCATCAACAATAATGACAGCGATAGATGGTGTTGATAATGCGTCAAGAAGTCTTGCATCAGCGCAGCTTTCAACACAGCAGGTGAAAGATGCAAAGGCTCATGCGGAGACTGTTGCAGAGGGTAAAGGATTTTCTTACGATCCATTTGCTGACAATCAGTCAATAGCAACATCTGAAATGTCGCTTCAATCAGCACAATCATCATATGATAATGCGGTCAGAAATTATAAGATCGCAAAGATAAGTGAGGAAAATACACTTACGCAGCTATTTGACAATCTGATAACTGCACAAAATTCATATTTTTCAGCAATTGACAGTTACAATATTGCGATACGTGGACAGGAACAGCAGATCGAAGGGTATAAGCTTCAGATAGAACAGGCGCAGCTTGGCGCAGACGATTCGCTCAGCGTCATGCAGCTTGAGGATCTGAAAAAACAACGTGATACGAATTATATTGTGACTGCACCAATAGATGGTCAGATCACGAAACTTAATGCCAAAGTTGGTGATATAACGGCCGTTTCCGCGACAACGAGTCTCGCAAAGATAACAGATTATAGTTCGATGAAAGTCAATATAAAGGTCGGGGAATATGATGTTACCAGTATTAAGGAAGGTGACGCAGTAACAGTATCAGTGCCTGCTATAAAAAAGGAATACAAGGGATCTGTAAAGCATATTGATCGTGAGGCTGCGTCGTCCGGTGGCGTTTCATATTTTAATGCAGAGGTTGAGTTTAAAGCTGACAATGATATAAGAGCAGGATTATCAGCGGAAGTCAGACTTAATGTGATAGATGAAAAAGATGTTGTTACTGTAGACAACGGATCGATCATGACGGATGATGATGGGTCGTCATATGTATATCTGAAGAAAGATGGAAAGAAAGAGTATCAGAAACAGGATATAGTGTGCGGCGCGACTGATGGGCAGTATACAGAGATTCAAAAAGGTCTGAAAGCCGGAGATGTATTCTATTATGATCCGATGTCGGCTGGCGGTGGAACATCAGAAAGCACATACATGGATGGTGGAGATTCTGACGGAGAAGGTGCAGTTGTAGTTGAGGGAGAAAGTGCAGCAGGTACTGAAGCTGATGGCACTTCAGACAGTGGCACAGATAATACCGGAGATGCGGGTGCAGCATCAGCAGAGTAAGTAATAGATTCCGGAAAGTAGATTTTTGTGAGTGGAAGCAGAAGCATCAGAAAGAATTTTGAAAATACTTGACGCAGATGAAAGTGATATATATATGGCAGAAGATATTCTGACGATGAACAGTATATGCAAAGATTATGATATGGGCGGTAGTGTTCTTCATGTACTCAAAAATGTAGATCTTACGGTGCAGAAAGGGGAATTTCTTGCAATACTTGGACCGTCGGGTTCCGGGAAATCTACACTGATGAATATCATGGGATGCCTTGATGTACCGACATCCGGAGAATACAGGCTTCATAGCAAGCTTATAGCAAATGAAAATGAAACGAGTCTGGCACATATACGCAGCGCCGAGATCGGATTTATATTTCAGGCGTTTCACCTTATGCAGAAACAGACCGCGCTTCAGAATGTTGCGCTGCCTCTTATATATGCGAACGTATCAAAGACTAAAAGGATGGAGAGAGCAGCCGAGATGCTTGAGATGGTCGGACTGTCTGATAAGATGGATAATCTGCCGTCACAGCTTTCCGGTGGACAGCAGCAGAGAGTAGCTATCGCACGTGCTGTGATAAACAATCCTTCGATAATCCTTGCTGATGAACCTACGGGAGCACTTGATCAGAAAACAGGTTCGCAGGTCATGGATCTGTTTCAGACACTGAATAAAAATGGGAATACGATCGTGATGATCACACACGATACGAAGATCGCAAAGCATGCAGGACGGATCGTGCGGATCCTTGACGGAATACTTACTGAAGGAGAACTCGCGGATGCGTGAGACATTTTCTATAATAGGACAGAGCGTCAGTATGGCACTCGAAAATATCAGATCAAATAAGCTCAGATCATTTTTGACTATGCTCGGAATAATGATAGGTGTTGCGTCTGTTATCGCACTCGTAACGATCGTAAAGGGAGTTACCGGTTCTGTAATGAGCGGGTTTGAAGATCTTGGCGCAGGAACGATATCTGTAAGTGCGCAAGGAACTTCATTACAAAGCGGTCTGAGTCAGGACAACATTGATACACTGAGAAAGATCGACGGAGTGAGCGCTGTGTCAGTTTCTAATTCGACAACTGCGAAAGCAGTATACGATAACAGCGTAGTCAGCGGCGTCTCGGTGCAGGGTAAGGACGTCTATTATTTCCGGAATAATTCCGGACTTATTCAGAAAGGTCGAACATTTGGCGAAAATGAGTCGGATGGTGAGACGAGGGTCGCAGTAGCTGACAAGACATTTGTGCAGAAAGTTCTTAAGGGAAATGGAAAGATCGGCACAAAATTTCTTCTGGGTGGATATGAATATATGCTGATCGGTATCGTAAAATCAAGTGATGCGCTATCGTACTCGATGATGGATTCATATGGAAGTGTCGGCAGTGTGATCGTGCCATATAAGAATGTCCTGAAAATGACAAATTCCTCAAAAGTGACTGAACTCAGTGTGTATTATGACGATAATGTAGGGGCAGATACGGTGGAGACAAGCCTTCGAGCTGCACTTGACAAGATATATAATAACGCAAAGAACAGTTATGATATATATAGCATGGGAAGCCTGCAGGATATGATGGCATCAACGCAGAGAGAACTTAGCATGATGCTTGGCGGGATAGCTTCCATATCGTTGATTGTCGGAGGAATCGGCATTATGAACATGATGCTTGTCTCTGTTTCAGAGAGAACAAAGGAGATCGGACTTAGAAAGTCGCTGGGAGCTGAGCCTGCCAGAATACAGGCACAGTTTCTTTTTGAATCAATAACACTTTCGATATTCGGCGGACTGATAGGAATTGCGACAGGGC
>JAGPKJ010000091.1 GCA_018053995.1 Lachnospiraceae bacterium
CACGGACTGTGTCCATTTGATCGCATTCGATTTTGTTCCGATCATCAGATAGATTCCATCAAATGTCTGGAATGTTGAGATGATCAGCATAATAACGACATAGAAAATAGTGGGAGAGAGGGAAGGCAGCGTGATCTTGTAGAATTTTTGAAAAGAAGTTGCTCCATCAATATCTGCAGCTTCATAATATACTTTCGAAATCCCCTGAATACCTGCCAATAGAATAATCATATAGTAGCCAACATTAGACCATATCGTTACTATACAGATGCATAGTAACGCTGTACTTTTGTCATTCAACCACAAACGTGGTTCAAATCCAAGTAAAGTCATTAGACTGTTCAGTATCCCGTAATCACCATTGAACATCCATTTCCATACCATTGATACCGCCACAGACATGGTGATTGCAGGAATAAAGTAAATGACTCTGAAAAATGAGAGACCCTTGACTTTTGTATTTAACAGAACCGCGATCAATAGTGCAAATGCCAGAGATAAGGGCACTATAATAACGACGTACTCACATGTGTTGAGCAGTGTCTGCCACATTTCCTTATCATTGAACATTTGGATATAATTATCCAATCCGACAAAGCCTAGATCGCGATCAAAAGAACCTATGTTGTGAAAGCTGTCCCGGATTACACGTATAAAAGGGTAAAAGTAAAATATGATCAGTCCGATCGTTACTGGTGCGATCATCAGCAATCCGCAAAAGATCTCGCTTTTTTGTTTATGACTTATTTTAATCATTCCTAATATCACCTCATGTCTGTGTCGGTAATTAATATTTCTTAATACTTATTCATTTGCTAACAGTGCGTTCATTTTTTCAGAAATGTTATCGCAGGCATCATCTACTGAAATTTCCAGCGAATAAGCCGAAACACGCTGATTCCACATAATGTCGCCCCATTCAGCCGATGATTTGCTTGTTGGATATGGATATGACATATTTTCAGCTTCATCTGAGAAAATCGACATATTGTAATTCGGATATTATGCGAAATAGAGTTCTGCACATCCGGTGTATGAAGGGATAGCAGCACCCGTGTTTCCAAGTATTGTGTTTGCTTCTTTTCCAGCCAGATATTCAACCCATTTCCATGCAGCATCCTTGTTTTCAGAAGATGCAGAAATGCAGTTTGCTTTTCCATGAATGACTGAAGTTCTGTTTCCGTTGATCGTAGGCAGATACTGGCAGTCACATTTATCTGCAAAATTCTCATCACCTGCAAAAGTAGCTGCGAACCAGTCTCCGGCATATATCATTGCGATTTTACCAGACATGAATTGTACATAATCTGCATTTTCTGTCAGAGAAGCCTGTGAAGGTGAATATCCTTTTTTGATCAGGTCTACCCAGCACTGAATACCGGCTTTTGTCTCATCGAGATTGAATCCGCACGCGGATTTATCTTCATTTAAAATGTATCCGCCAGACATAGGAACGGTGTTATAGAATCCGGCCTGGTCGGCATAACCTGCCGCAATACCATAAACACCCTTTGATTCATCCGTTAATTTTGCTGCTGCGGTTACCATATCATCCCAAGTCCAATCTTTCGAAGGATATTCAACTCCTGCAGCGTCAAACAGTTCTTTATTGTACCATAATCCAATCGTATCATAATCAATAGCGATTCCGTACTGAGACCCATCTACATTATATAGTTCATTCATTCCTTCTGGATAGTTACTTAGATCCAGCTCTGAATCTGCCAGATAATCATCGATTGGCGTTATCACTCCGGCACTTGCATACTTACTGATATTAGGACCGTTCATCTGAAAAACATCTGCTACAGATCCACCGGTAGCTGCAGTCTCAAGCTTTGTCCAATATTCACTCCAGGCAGTTGATTCCAAAACAATTTTGATTCCCGGATTTGCTTTCTCAAAATTTGTCTTGCACTCTTCCAGATATGGTTCAAGAGTATCTTGCCAATAAGCATAATGGATTTCGACCGCATCTGCCGTATTACTTGCTTGATCCGCAGACTCAACGGTTGAACCTTCTTCTGCTGATGTATTCTCACTTACACTTGCATCTGCTGTACTTTTGTTTTGAGCTCCGCATCCTATCAATGCGTTCATTGATATCGACATGCATAAAGCTGTTGCCAATACTTTTTTTGCTTTCATAAAAGCATCCTCCTTTGTTACGTTGCGTTCTGTACTGTATTTCGTAAAATTACGTAATATAAATTTACGTTGTTTACGAAACAAGAATAACATTCCGCGTAAAACATGTCTATTGCTATAATTCATAATATTAACATATTTCTTTTGTACATTTTTCCTTAAAATCGATATATAGAGCATTTGATTGATGCGTTAAGAGGCAATGATATTTTATACGTTTCAGGGTGTTACGTAAACAACAAACTGATTTTGCAATTAAACTGAAATTGATTGTGACAAAATCTGCACATAAAAAAGCTATTGCATTTTGTACGGCTGTGATTATAATGGGTCGTAAACAAAGATGTTTGAGGCAAAACCTCAGGCATCTTTTTTTGTTTTGTGGAATATCGCCTGCAGGCAGATATGAAACGTGAAAGAGACAAGGGAAATCTAAATCTAAATCTCAAAGTGAGATAAAGAGGAGAAGATTATGAAGAAAAACATCAAGACATGGTGTGTTATCGGATTGATTGCTTCGTTTGCAGTTCTGTTTCTACTTTTGAAGCAGGATATGAGTTCAGTCAGTGTGGCTGATCCGACGGGCAGTTCGTACATGACTGCGACAGGCAATGAGACAATTGGAGATGTTGCTAGTATTGCAAACAAAGCGTATTTTGGATCAAATTACGTATGGATAATGATATGTGCTTTTATGGTATTCTTTTTCCAGTGCGGCTTTGCAATGGTTGAGACAGGATTCTGCCGCGCGAAGAATGCGGCGCATGTAATGACGATGAATTTTATGGTATTTCTCGTTGGTGCTGTGGGTTATTTCCTTCTCGGCTTTGCACTTCAGATGGGCGGCTGCGGCGGTAATGCAAGCCTGGGCTCCGGCAGCGCAGTGCTTAATAAGATGCTTTCGATTCCCGGACTTGGCGGTATACTTGGATATAAAGGGTTCTGCCTGAATGGAACATACGACGCAGGCGTGTATGCGCTGTTCTTCTTCCAGATGGTCTTCATGGACACGACGGTCACGATACCGACAGGCGCTATGGCTGAACGTGTGAAGTATTCAGCAGTTGTCATTACATCATTCTTTATATCAATGTTTCTGTATCCATGCTTTGCTAACTGGGTGTGGGGCGGCGGCTGGCTTTCGACGCTTGGCAAATATTTCGGAATAGGTCACGGAGTAGTTGATTTTGCAGGTTCAGCGGTAGTCCATTCGATGGGCGGTATGATCGCACTTGCCGGAGCGATAGTCATCGGACCCAGAATTGGAAAATTCAAGAAAGACGGCACTTCGAGAGCATTTCCCGGTCACGATATCCCGATGGCTATCATCGGAACGATAATACTTTTCTTCTGCTGGTTTTCATTTAACGCAGGTTCTACTATGAATGCTTCAGACCTAAGGCTTGCTGTCGCTGCGACAAATACAATGATCGCAGGTGCTGTAGGTGGTCTTGTGGCTATGTTTTACATGTGGGTAAAATTCGGCAAACCAGATCCGTCTATGACGGCAAATGGAAGTCTTGCCGGACTTGTTGCTATAACATCATCTTGTGCATTTGTAGACGGCATTGCCTCAGTAATCATCGGACTTGTAGCCGGACTTCTCGTATGCCTTGCAGTTCCTTTTGTTGAAAATAAATTAAAGATAGATGATCCGGTAGGCGCGATTTCAGTTCACTGCGTAAATGGCGTGTGGGGCGTCATCGCACTTGGACTGTTTGCAGATGGCAGATATGGTGATGGTATAAATGGCGTATCTGGCGGAGTCAGAGGTCTTTTCTACGGCGATGCCTCGCAGCTTCTTGCGCAGCTTATCGCGGTTGCAGTTCTTATCATATGGGGCTTCGGTGTGTCTTTCATCTTCTTCAAGATACTCGACAAGGTATGGGGACTTCGCGTTGCACCTGAGATAGAGATGGATGGTCTTGATATTCCTGAAATGGGAATTCAGGCGTACCCGGACAATCAGCTCGTACGCTGCGATCTGGATTACGTATCATCAGATAATGCAGAGATCAAACAGCTTTGCAGATTTGAAAATTTCGCGGTTGATGATGCATCGCATATAGTACCGCAGGCGGCGCCGGAAGTGAGTGTTGCAAAAGCAGTTCCGGTAGTTGATGTAAGCAGTGAAAATACTACGGATAAGAAGCTTACAAAGATTGTTGTCATCATGAAGCAGAATAAGTTCGAAGATTTCAAAGTGGCTATGAATGAGATCGGTGTCATGGGAATGACTGTATCACATGTCCTCGGATGCGGAGTACAGAAGGGCAAGCCGGAGTATTATCGTGGTGTTCCGACAGAAGTGAATCTCCTGCCTAAGGTTCAGGTCGATATCGTTGTGTCTAAGGTTCCTGTGCGTGATGTCGTTGAGAGTGCAAAGAAAGTTCTTTACACGGGTCACATCGGCGACGGCAAGATCTTTGTATACGATGTCGTAAATGCGGTCAAGATCCGTACCGGTGAAGAAGGGTACGATGCGCTTCAGGGCGAAGATTGATTTTTGACGCTTGCATTAAATAATAAAAATCGAGACAGTTCCCTGCCGAGATGCAGGGGCTGTCTTATTTTGGTCATTTATAGTAAAATGACTAAAATAAGATTGACTTTGACGAAGATGAAGCAATATAATTTAACTAAGTCAAAATGCACAAAAAGACTAAATTAAAAATGCGTTTGAGGTAGTTGAATGAGAAATTATGATTATAGGGAGAAATGGACAAAGCTGCTTACGCCGAAAGTCGTCGGATATCTGACAACTATACATGAATATAGAGGTGAACAGAGACTTATCGCGGATAGACATGCTGATGTATTGACTGATCTGATCGAAGTCGCAAGAATTCAGAGTACAGACAGCTCTAACAAGATTGAGGGCATATACACATCAGATGAAAGACTAAAGAAGATCGTTTTAGACAAGACGATGCCGCGAAGCCGCAATGAGTGTGAGATCGCGGGGTATAGGGATGTTTTAAATACAATTCATGAGAATTTTGAACACATCCCTATAAAAGATACATTTATTTTACAGCTCCATAGAGATTTGTATAAATTTGAAAATACCGGTGTGGGCGGGACTTATAAAAATGTTGATAATGTTATCGAGGAAGAAGATTCTGCCGGTAAGAAATCAGTCAGGTTTAATCCGGTATCTGCATTAGAAACACCTGAATCGGTAAATGAGCTATGCGTGAAGTATAACAACGCTTTAAACTATTCAGAAGCTGATCCGTTAATACTTATTCCTATGTTTATTTTGGATTTTCTCTGCATTCATCCATTCGGGGATGGAAATGGAAGAATGAGCAGACTGCTTACGATTTTGCTATTGTATAGATCAGATTACATAGTCGGCAGATATATAAGCATAGAGAAAATGATTGAGACCTCCAAAGACAATTATTATGCGGCATTAAAGGAAAGCTCATATAATTGGCATGAAGAGGAAAATGATTATGAGCCATTTGTGATCTATATGCTAGGCGTGATCATAGCTGCTTACAGAGAGTTCTTTGATAGGACAAGGCTGATAGGGGAAAAGAAGATAGCGAAACCAGATCGCGTTGAAGAAGAGATAAAGAATACAATGGGCACGATCACTAAATCTGAAATTATGGAACGAGTGCCAGGAGTAAGCCAGACAACGATACAACGGACACTGAACGATCTGACAAAACGAGGCAAGATCAAGAAAATAGGTGGCGGCAGATATACAAAATACACTTGGAATTGGGAGGGAGAAAGATAATGCTTACAGGTGAGTTGAAAAACAAAATTGATAGTTTATGGGATTTCTTTTGGACGGGAGGAATTACAAATCCGTTAGATGTTATTGAGCAGATGACGTATTTGATGTTCATCCACGATCTGGATGATACCGATAATATACACGCAAAAGAAAGCGCAATGCTGGGACTGCCATATCAAAGCATTTTTGCGAAAGAATTGCAGTTAGGGGACAGAGTAATTGATGGAACGCAGCTTAAATGGTCTGTGTTTCATGATTTTCCTGCACAGAAAATGTATTCCGTTGTTCAAGAGATGGTATTCCCATTTATAAAGAATCTGCACGGCGATAAAGACAGCGCTTATTCGAAGTATATGGGAGACGCTATCTTTAAGATACCAACACCTTTGATGCTCTCTAAAATAGTAGATGACATGGATGATCTGTATGATCAAATGACAGGATTGGTTGATACAGATTTACGTGGTGATTTATATGAGTATCTTTTATCTGAACTGGCTAGCTCTGGGGTTGCAGGAATGTTCCGCACTCCGAGACATATTATCAAAATGATGGTTGAACTTATGCAGCCTACTTCTGAAGATATGATATGTGATCCGGCATGCGGCACTTCAGGATTTTTGGTGGCAGCAGGTGAGTATCTGAAAGAAAATAAAAAAGAAGAGATATTCTATGATAAAGCGAAAAAAGATCACTACATGAATCATATGTTTTACGGTTTTGATATGGATCGCACCATGTTACGCATTGGAGCGATGAACATGATGACACATGGAATAGAAAATCCATTTATCGAATATAGAGACAGCTTATCTGATCAGAATACCGATAGAGACAAGTATTCTCTTATATTGGCAAATCCGCCATTTAAGGGAAGCCTTGATTACGATATCGTATCAGCAGACATCTTGAAGAAATGTAAGACTAAAAAGACAGAACTTCTTTTCGTAGAACTGTTTATTCAGATGCTGAAAATAGGCGGCAGATGTGCGTGCATCGTGCCTGATGGAGTTTTATTTGGCTCTTCAACTGCACATAAGGCCATACGTAAGGAACTCATAGAAAATCAAAGGCTGGAAGCTGTTATATCAATGCCTTCAGGTGTGTTCAAGCCGTACGCGGGAGTATCTACCGGAATACTTGTATTTACCAAGACAGAACATGGCGGAACAGACAACGTGTGGTTCTATGACATGCAGGCAGATGGATTCAGTCTTGATGATAAGCGCAGTCCAATCAACGATAATGATATTCCGGATGTTATCGAGAGATTTCATAATCGTGACAAAGAGATTGACAGAAAACGTACAGAAAAATCATTTATGGTTCCTAAACAGGAAATAGAAGGTAATGATTATGATCTGTCTATCAATAAATATAAAAAGATTGAGTATGTTGCGGTAGAGTATCCGCCAACGGAAGAAATCATGAACAAAATATTGGAATTAGATGCGCAGGCATCAAAAGAATTGCAGGAACTCAAGGCAATGCTGTAAAAGAAGCAATTAATCATTTTATTCTCAAAATATGGAAAGGAGTTGGAATGGTGGATATTGAATTGGTTCAGAAATTGCTGGAAAGATTCAAAATAGAACAAAAGAAAAGAGATCGTTCAGGAATCTATGGCGTTACACAAAGAGAACTTGCCTATAACTCGAATAAGATTGAAGGAAGTACTCTGACTAAAGAACAGACAGCATCATTGTTTGATACAGGTATGTTACCTCAAAATGATGATTATTATCATGCAAAGGATATTGAGGAAATGAATGGACATTTCCTGATGTTCAATAAGATGCTTGATACAATGGACGAACCGTTATCTCAGGATCTGATAAAAAAGTTTCACTATGAGCTAAAATCCGGAGTCTTCGAGGATCGGGCAAATGGTTATGCTGTTGGAGACTACAAGGAAAGAGCCAATGTGATCGGACTGCATGAGACTGCAGATCCGAGTGATGTGCCTGAGAAAATGGCTGAACTGTTAGCCTGGTATCAGGCACAGGCTGTATCAATTCACACATTAGCAGAGTTTCATGCCAGATATGAGTCTATTCATCCATTTCAAGACGGGAACGGAAGGACGGGAAGAATCATTCTTTTCCGTGAGTGCTTAGTACATGGTATTGTTCCAATAATCATAGAAGATATTAATCGAATGGAGTACATTGAAAGTTTGAAAAAGTACAATGATGAAAAAGGATTAGTAGGGTTAGAAAAGCTGCTTTTAAAAGAACAAAATGTGTATAGGGAACAAATGATCAAGTTTTTGTGAACTGGATTTGTGGAAATAATAGTATTAGGGGTATTCAAAGTAATACTGTAATAAAGCAGGAGACTGCTGGAAAGGGAAAGCAAATTGGCGATACAAATTGAGATTTGTAGGGATGATAGATGAAAGTAATATTGGATGAGGTTTGTGAGAGGGAATCATCAAACTTAAAACAGTCGGATGTTATAAACAGTAATGGAG
>JAGPKJ010000174.1 GCA_018053995.1 Lachnospiraceae bacterium
GTATAATCGCCGTGATCATCTATCGTGATCTCCGCGCTCTCTCCAAGTGAGATCGATGATATGTCTGCCTGATCAACAGATACTGCAACTGCAAGCGAATCATCGTCCGTATAAGCCATTACCATCTCATCTCCTGAGATATAGCTTCCTTCTTCCGTCATGATCTTCATGATCGTTCCGGATTTTGACGCATGAACATAACCGTCACTCAGGATCTCATTAAAATAATCCATGTCGTCATCCGCATCATCCTTTTTATTTGACAGGGATGTAAGCTCTTCTTCTGTCTTTTTGACTGCGGTATCATATGTCTCTTTTGCAATCGAACATTCAGCGAGAGTCTGATCGTACGCCGCCTTCGCACTTGCCTTTGTTGTCTCAAGCGTTGTGTTCAGCTGTGCAAGCTGCGCATTGAGCTTCTTCTGATCTGCCTGTGTCTTAGACAGATTAGTCGGAGCAAGAGCTGTCTTTTCTTTATAATTCTTAAGTGCTTCTTTATATGACTTTGTCTCATTTTCAACTTCCGTTGTCAGAAGTTCATAGACTTTTACATATTCCTGCGTAGTCGCTGTATCTACTGTTGCTGCAGCCTGTGTTGATGAAAGGCCTGCTTTCTGATTCGTTGCAGCTGCCTGCTGCCCTGACTTTATGCCGTCATTATATGAATTTGAATATGATGTCTGCGCTGCAGTTTTGGCTGCCCCCGCATTACCGCTCCACCATCCTGCAGATCCGGCAGTATATTGTACCCCAAGTTCATCAAGAAGCGCACTGTACGCTGCTTTATCACTATCTCCAGGATCTGAGCCCGTTAATCCATAATTCGTTGACCACCAGTTACTAAAGCTCGTAGCCGCGTCCCCTTGTCCGCCATTTTCACCCGCTGCATATCCGGTGATATAACCCTGAAGGTAACCGGCCTTTCCGCAGATAGTAGTCGGAACATTCGCCTGCCCGTCCTGACCGCTTTGTCCGCTCTTTGATGTGGAAGATGTCTTATCTGTATTTGTGAGCGCCTCTATGCCCCACTCATCGTACAGTTTCATCTGAAGCGCGAACGTGTCATTCATTTCCTTCTGCTTATTTTCCACGTCATAATATTTGTAATAGTAATTTTCATTTACCGCTTTAGTATATTCATCGATAAGATCCTGATCGTCATCTATCTGATCCTGAATATCGCTTATCTTATCTGTTACTTCCTTGACCGCCGCATCATATGTCTGCTGCGCATACTTCTGGTTCACTGCAGCCTGATCATACGTCGATTTCGCATCGATATTATCTTCCGCTGTCGTGACTACAGCTTCACGATATGCGAGATCTGCCTGTTCCTGTGCCCGCTCAAGTTCTTTTTTCGCACTCTCAAATGTGCTGTCTGAGATCTTTAGGACATTATCACCTTTTGTCACGCTATCGCCATCAGAAGGATATACAGCCTCTACATAGAGCTTCGTATCAAGATTATCCAGATCAAGTTCTTCTGTAGTCATTCCTACCGTTGTCGTTCCTGATGCTGTTATTCTGCTGTCCTGGGTCTGACCAGGCATCTGTCCGGATGGTCTTCCGGTACTGCTGTCAGTATTTTTCCTGAAAAATAAAAAAAAAACGATCACTGCTGCCGCTGCTATCGCAGCCACTATGATAAGCGCAATGATAATTTTCTTCTTTTTATTATCTGTATTCTTTCCCTCTTCATCTGATATCTGCTGCGGATTTTTCATCGGTTCACTCGCCTTTCAAAGCTATTCCCTAACCATTTCATAACTGTTTTTATCCATTCGCCGTTTCAATATGAATTCAGTCTATATTCATTATGTTTCGCTAAAGTGAAAAAAGAGTGTCTAAATTGTGACCAATAAAAAAACGCCGACTCTAATAATTTAGAATCGACGTCTTACTATTAATGCTACAAATTGCCCTCATGTGCGCTTTATACACTAAAGCCTCACAATCTCATCCCTAGATGACCAGTCCCGCAAGATCGAGTAAGATCCCGATTCCCGCACCAAGTACATACAAAATAGCAACTATGGATATATTCTCTTTCTGTGGTGAATTCACACGGAACAGTACTATGAGTCCTACTCCCGCGCTAGTGAGCAGCCCCGATATCATCGCTCCGGTGCTCATTGCCCCTTCAATATATAACTGCGTTATCGCGACCGATGCTCCGCAGTTCGGGATAAGACCTATTGCCGCTGAGATAAGTTCTCCGACTACAGGACGTCCTAAGATAGCGTCATGAAGAAATTCCGTTCCGAGCAGCCCCACTGATATATTAAGTGCAAGCGTTATAGCAAGTATAAAAAGCATTATCTGAAATGTATGTTCAAGTGCAGATCGTAATATGCTCTCATCGCAGTGACAATGCCCATGACATATCTTTTCCGATATCTGGATATCCTGTTCATCATGTCCATGTGTCCGCAGGAAACCTATAAGCTCTATCAGGAATCCGCCCGCCATACCGGCAAGTACCTTGACTGTCAAAATCTTTATTATGATGCCCGGAGATACCTGTTCCGAAATAAGAATCGGCAGCATCTCATCAGATGTCGAAAGATAGACCGCGATCAGTGTTCCAAGTGTGATGACTCTGCC
>JAGPKJ010000002.1:0-5671 GCA_018053995.1 Lachnospiraceae bacterium
GTGATATGCGGGCACACCGAGATAAGCAGCGCAGTCTCTGCGCCGGTCGTAAGTGTGACGGCATTCGGAAAAGATATGAAAGGCATTTTATTTGCCAGATCAGAAGAAGATAACATGCAGAGTAAGGCTTCAGGTCAGACCGGCACATATATAAAAAAATCAGAAGTGAAAATGAGACCCGGACAGCAGATAGTGATCAGCAAATATATCGGGCTCGAAGGAACCGCGATATTAGCACAGAAATACAGAGACAGGCTGCGTGAGAAGCTGCCGGCAAAGATGATAGATGAAGCGGCGGGATACGAAGAGATGATATCAGTTCTTCCGGAGGCCGCCGGCGCCAGCAAGTCCGGCGTTTGCGCTATGCATGCACTCTCTCAGGGCGGTGTATTCGGAGCTCTGTGGGAGATGGCTGAGGCAGCAGGCACCGGACTTTCGATCAATCTGAAAGCGATACCGGTTAGACAGGAAACGATAGAGATATGCGAGCAGTTGGAACTTAATCCGTACAGACTTTTGTCGGGAGGATCACTCCTTATGGCAGCAGATGACGGAGAGTCGCTGGCTGAAAGCCTTATACAGAGCGGAATTCCGGCATTTGTCATAGGATGTGCCACGAAAGGAAATGACAGAGTCCTTGTCGGATCAGAAGAAGGCGAGCGAAGATTTCTTGAACCTGTGAACCAGGAAGAGCTTTTTGGAGCGCTATAACGCACGATGTGGTACAATGCAAGTATTGTAGAAATGCCGAAGATGAAAGGAGATATAGATGACAGAAGAAAGAGAGCAGCTGCTCAAGATAATAGAGAAAAACAGCCGTATAGATGTTTCAGAACTTGCGGTTATACTCGGAATGGATCAGACAGAGGTAGTAAACGAGCTGGCAGATATGGAAAAAGACGGGATAATCTGCGGATATCACACACTTATCAACTGGGAGAAGACGTCGGTAGAAAAAGTGTCAGCGATGATAGAGGTCAGAGTATCGCCTCAGCGCGGACAGGGCTTTGACAATATCGCGGAACGCATCTACCGCTATCCGGAAGTCACGTCAGTATACCTTATGTCAGGCGGATTCGATTTATTTGTCACGATCGAAGGCAAGACAATGCAGGAAGTCGCTATGTTCGTATATGATAAGCTTTCAACGCTCGATACAGTTATAACGACATCAACTCATTTCATTTTAAAGAAATACAAAGATCACGGAACGGTTCTCGATAAAGTTGAGACCGATACAAGAGAGAAGGTGACTCCATGAGGGACATGCTTGCAGATAAAGTAGTTGCAATGAAGCCCTCAGGAATCAGAAAATTCTTTGATATAGTAAATGAGATGCAGGACGCGATATCTCTAGGTGTCGGCGAACCTGATTTCGAGACACCGTGGCATATAAGAGACGAGGGCATATATTCTCTTGAGCAGGGACGTACATTTTATACGTCAAATGCAGGACTTAAAGAGCTTCGTGAGGAAGTATGCAATACTATCGAGCGCAGACAGGGCATAGTCTATAACTGGAAAAATGAAGTGCTCATCACAGTCGGCGGTTCAGAAGGAATAGACGCCGGGCTTCGCGCCGTGATAAATCCCGGGGATGAGGTTCTTATACCACAGCCAAGCTATGTCTCATACGAACCCTGCGCAATCCTTGCCGGAGCAAAGCCGGTCATTATCAATCTGAAAAATGAAAACCAGTTCAGACTGACTGTAGCAGAGCTTGAAGAAGCGATAACGCCAAAGACGAAAGTGCTTATTCTTCCATATCCCAACAACCCGACCGGTGCGATAATGGATAAGTCAGATCTCGAAGCGATCGCAGAAGTCATAAAGAAACATGATCTTCTGGTACTTTCAGATGAGATATACAGCGAACTCACATATACTGATAAACACGTATCGATCGCGTCACTTCCGGGAATGAAGGAACGTACGATCTATATAAACGGCTTTTCAAAAGCCTATGCAATGACAGGCTGGAGACTCGGATATGCCTGCGGACCTGCTGAGATAATACAGCAAATGACAAAGATACACCAGTTCGCGATCATGTGTGCGCCCACAACAAGCCAGTATGCAGCGGTTGATGCGCTAAAGAACGGTGATGAAGACATCGCGATGATGCGCGAAGCTTATAACGAACGCCGCAGATACTTAATGCACGAGTTCAAGGAAATGGGATTACCATGCTTTGAACCGTTTGGAGCTTTCTATATGTTCCCATGCATAAAGGAATTTGGCATGACAAGTGAGGACTTTGCAACAAGATTCTTGCAGGAAGAGAAAGTGGCAGTCGTTCCCGGAACAGCTTTCGGAGACTGCGGTGAAGGGTATCTTCGAATCTCGTATGCGTATTCACTTGAGAAACTAAAGATAGCGATGGAGAGACTCAAAGTATTTCTCGGACGCCTCAGAGCTGAAAACAAGTAAACCAAACGTGATATTTCAGCTTATGTTGTAGAGGATGTATTGAGAAAAATAAATTTAATAAATTCAGAGTAATCCTATTGACACACTAGGAATAACATGGTAACATACCTTCAACCTGATACGAAACAAACCCGTTCAGCCGGGACAGAGAGATCAGGACGAGGTACTTGCCATGTTATTTTTATTTGAAAAATTATTGCGAATAAATTTCCGCGCCGGACGATGTTGTAGATGATAAAATTGCGAAAGCTTCGAAGAAGCGAAGCAATTCGTATCATCTACTAACATTATTCATTCAGGCGCTGTTTTCAGACGCAGCGCAGAAACGGAGATCATTATGAGCAAATATAAATTTGAGACTATACAGGTACACGCAGGACAGGAACAGGCAGATCCGGCAACAGATTCCAGAGCAGTTCCTATCTACCAGACAACATCTTATGTATTTCATAATTGCGCACATGCCGCAGCCAGATTCGGGTTGCAGGATGCAGGCAACATATACGGAAGACTTACCAACTCGACAACAGACGCGTTCGAACAGAGGATAGCAGCACTTGAAGGCGGCACAGCAGCGCTTGGAGTTGCATCAGGAGCCGCAGCTATAACATATAGCATCATCAATATTGCAGGAGCAGGCGATAACATCGTATCAGCGCAGACACTGTACGGCGGCACATTCAACCTTTTTGGCCACACACTTCCGACATACGGCATCACAACTTCGTTCGTGAAGCCGGATGACTATGAAGGATACGAGAAAGCGATAAATGATAAGACAAAGGCGGTCTACATCGAGACTATCGGCAATCCGAACGCAAATCTTATCGATATAGATAAGGTCGCGGCTATTGCGCATAAGCATGGAATTCCGCTCATTGTAGACAACACTTTTGCAACGCCGTATCTTCTCAGACCTATCGAGCATGGCGCTGATGTAGTAGTGCATTCCGCAACAAAGTTCATCGGCGGGCACGGGACTTCTATAGGAGGCGTCATCGTTGACGGAGGAAAGTTCGACTGGGCAGCAAACGGAAAATTCCCGAAACTCGTAGATCCAGACCCGAGCTATCATGGCATAAGCTTTGCAAAAGATACTGCTCCGGCAGCTTTCGTAACACGTATAAGAGCGATCATACTTCGTGATACAGGCGCGACACTTGCGCCGCTCAACTCATTTTTATTCCTGCAGGGACTTGAGACACTCTCACTCCGCGTTGAGAGACATGTCTCAAATGCGCTTAAAGTCGTCGATTACCTCTCAAAGAATCCAAACGTAGAGCGTGTCAATCACCCGTCACTTCCGGATCATCCGGATCACGAGCTGTATAAGAGATATTTCCCGAACGGAGGAGCTTCTATCTTCACCTTCGATATAAAGGGTGGCGAGAAGGAAGCACAGAAGTTCATAGATAATCTGAAGATATTCTCGCTTCTTGCAAACGTCGCGGACGTGAAGTCGCTCGTTATCCATCCGGCTTCCACGACACACGCTCAGCTCTCTAAAGAAGAACTCTTAAGTCAGGGGATCAGACCTAACACGATCCGTCTTTCGATTGGAATCGAGAACATAGATGATATAATCGCCGATCTCGATCAGGCATTCGCAGCACTTTGATCATTAGTACGAAATTATGATGATATAACGTAACTTGATATAAAAAAGGAGCCTCATTCGGCTCCTTTTTTTATGCGAAAAACTTCATTACCGTTGAGAGCTATTTGGGACATGTTCGATTGATTTTTGAATCTATAGATGGTATTAATTTAACTTGTTATACATTTTTATAAGATGAAAGGGGAATGAAAAAGTGTTATTTGACAGAAAGAGGTATGCCGTATTGACGGCGGCAGCGATCACAGTATCTTTACTTGCGGGGTGCGGGGATAGTCCGGCGGAAACAGCGTCAGAGACGACAGAGGCGCAGGCGTCCGCAGAGGAGACAACATTAGAAACGACCCAAGCGCAGGCATCTGCAACGGAGATGACAGGTACGCAGGAGCAGTCTTCGTTATCCACGACAGAAACAAGTGAATCATCACAGTCAGCTGAGTCAATGACAAGTACGGCGGAACAGACGATATCTGATGCTGAGCTGGCAGCTGAGCAAGCGGATATGGGAGATGAAGCCCGATATGATATGTGTACATGTGGAACGTATACACATGAAGAAGTTAATGCCTTTATGGAAAAAGCTAAGAAAACTTTGTTAGCAGAAGACTGGAAAGCATTAGCTTCTATGTGCGATTATCAGATAACGATCGGTGGACGGACATATAATACAGAGGAAGAGCTTGCAAATGCCAATATAACGCTTACTGACGAATATAAGTCCAGACTTAAAGCGGAAGAGTGTCATAACATGTTCGCAAATTATGAAGGGATAATGCTTGAAAAAGGAGAAATCTGGATAGCAGGATATTGTGATGATAATGAACCTTCAGCGAAGCTTGCAATAACTGCAATAAATGCGGATGTTGAAGGCCCGGTGGAAAAAGCACCGCGCGCCGATGCAGATACTATAACCGGGAGCAGAAAGGCATATGCAGATGTCCTTAGGAAGCTCAATTCCGGATATACGAATGATTTGGATGGCATGATATATGATTATAAAACGAACGAGAATAACTGGATGAAAGATTATTATTTTCTGCTGCATGATCTTGATAATGACGGTATTGATGAACTTCTCGTTAATATGGACAAAGGCAAGGACATGACCGGGTATTTTTATTACGATTATGACGTAAATGATAAAACGGCGTATTTTAGTTATGAGTCCGATCAAGGCAAGCCGCATGATTCACCAGAAAAAATAATAAAAGTGTGGAATGACAATAAGAACGACGTGGTTCTCTATAGTGATGAGGCCTGCAAGGAACTTGAAAAAGATTAAGCGGAAAATAAGATAGTCTGCGTTGCAATTTCCTCTGAACTGCGCTATTCTATATAAAACTGAACATAGGGGAGCCTGTATGACAGGCTGAGAGGAAGGTGTGACCTTCGACCCAGATAACCTGATTTGGATAATGCCAACGTAGGGACATAGCTATATGAGATTAACGGGTATGCCTGAATTGGCACACCCGTTTTTTGCGCGAATAGCGAGGAAGGATTCCATCGTGCTTGCACGAAGGGAATCATGACGAGCATCGCGTCAGTGAGGAGCAACGCTCCGAACGGCGCGAATAGCAAGGAGATTCCATCGTGCTTGCACGAAGGGAATCATGACGAGCATCG
>JAGPKJ010000002.1:5771-74187 GCA_018053995.1 Lachnospiraceae bacterium
TTGCACGAAGGGAATCATGACGAGCATCGCGTCAGTGAGGAGCAACGCTCCGAACGGCGCGAATAGCAAGGAGATTCCATCGTGCTTGCACGAAGGGAATCATGACGAGCATCGCGTCAGTGAGGAGCAACGCTCCGAACGGCGCGAATAGCAAGGAGATTCCATCGTGCTTGCACGAAGGGAATCATGACGAGCATCGCGTCAGTGAGGAGACAAAAATGTTTGACGAATGTATGAAGAACCTGAGAGAAAGCACGCCGCTGATCCACAACATCACGAATTACGTTACGGTAAACGATGTCGCAAATATCCTGCTCGCATGCGGCGCAAGCCCGATAATGTCAGACGAGTCCGAAGATGTGTATGATATCACATCTATTTGCGGCGGACTGAATATCAATATCGGCACCCTGAACGAGCGCAGCATCAAGGCGATGTTCGTTGCAGGGCATAGGGCAAATGAGCTCGGACACGTAGTGCTGCTTGATCCGGTCGGCGCTGGTGCGAGCAGGCTACGTACGGAGACTGCACTAAAACTTACAACCGAGATACATTTTGACGTGATCCGTGGGAACATATCCGAGATCAAGACGCTTGCGCTTGGAAGCGGCACTACGAAAGGCGTTGACGCTGATGTCGCGGACGCCGTGACTGAAGAAAACCTTGATAAGATGATCAGATTTTCTGAAGAATTCGCTAAAAAGATGGACTGCATCATAGCCATAACCGGCGCTATCGATCTTGTTGCGGATAGCGCGAACTGCTATGTGATACGTAACGGCCGTCCTGAGATGGGCAGGATCACGGGCACGGGGTGTCAGCTCTCCGGCATGATGACAGCTTTTCTTGCGGCAAATAAGAACGATAAACTGGAAGCCGCGGCTGCTGCGGTCAGCGCGATGGGGCTCGCTGGCGAGATTGGATTTGCCCATATGCAGGCTGGTGACGGAAATTCAACATATCGAAATCGTATAATCGACGCTATATATAACATGGATGGGAATACGCTGGATAAAGGTGCCAGGTATGAACTTAAGTAGATAAATCGGTCAGATAAGTAATGGTTACAAGAATAGATATATATGGAGGACAGATATGAGCTTAGATAAAAATAGTTTAGAGTTGTATGCAATAACAGACAGACACTGGCTTAATGGCGCATCTCTTTATGATCAGGTAGAACAGACGATACTCGGAGGAGCCACGTTCATTCAGGTTCGCGAAAAAGAACTTGATAAAGAGGATTTTCTGAATGAAGCAGTCGAGATACAGAAGCTCTGCAAAGCGCATCATATTCCATTTGTAATAAATGATAACGTTGAGATTGCGCGCAGCATAGATGCAGACGGGGTTCATGTCGGACAGAGCGATATGAAAGCAGGCGATGTGCGGGCGCTTATCGGTTCGGATAAGATACTCGGCGTATCGGTGCAGACGGTGGAACAGGCAGTCCTCGCCGAAAAGAACGGGGCGGATTATCTTGGCGTCGGTGCGGTGTTTCAGACAGGATCGAAAGCAGATGCAGATGATGTGAGTCACGAGACTTTGAAAGCGATATGCGAGGCGGTCAGCATTCCGGTCATTGCGATAGGCGGCATAACTAAAGATAATGTCATGCAGCTTGCGGGAAGCGGCATATGCGGTATCGCAGTCATAAGCGCGATCTTCGCTCAAAAGGATATATATGCAGCTACGGCAGAACTTAAGAAGCAGATAGATAAGCTGGCCGCATTATGATAAAAGGCGCGATATTTGATTTTGACGGGACTCTATTTGACTCGATGTTCATATGGGACCGCATCGGCAGCGATTATCTGCGTTCAATAGGTTATGAACCGCAGGCGGATCTTGATCAGGTGTTTAAGTCGATGAGCCTCTATCAGGCAGCCTGTTACTATAAGAGTGAATATGGCGTCAAAGCTTCTACGGACGAGATAATAGGCGGCGTAAATAAGATGCTAGAGCATTTCTACATAGACGAAGTGCAGCCTAAAGAAGGTGTACGACAGTTTATACGAAAGCTGCAAGACAAAGGTGTAAAAATGTGCATTTCGACCGCAACAGATGAGTATCTGGTGAAGGCGGCGCTTAAAAGGTGCGACATGGAGTTCTCATTTTCCAGGATATTCACATGTTCCTCGGTCGGGCACGGCAAGGATGAACCGGATATATTCAGGACAGCCATGCATCATCTCGGCACAGAAAAAAACGAGACATTTGTGTTTGAAGATGCGATACATGCGATAAGAACAGCAAAAAATGATGGATTTCCGGTGGCAGGTGTATATGACAAATCAGAAGAAAAAGCAGATGAAGTGAAAAAGCTCTCAGATATTTATTTGCCGGATTATTCAGATTTTGATGGATTTTGGAAGGCGGAATCGGTACTTGGATCATGATACTTGATTTTTTAGCGGCTGCAGATTATGGATTTTGATCTATCCAAGGAGAGAGATAATGAAAAAGAAAACAGCATTAACGATCGCCGGTAGCGATTCAAGCGGCGGAGCAGGTATTCAGGCGGACATAAAGACGATGACGATGAACGGCGTCTATGCAATGAGTGCGATTACGGCGCTCACAGCGCAGAATACGACAGGCGTGACAGGGATCATGGAAGTTACACCGGGATTTCTTGGTGAGCAGATCGATGATGTATTTACGGATATCCGCCCGGATGCAGTAAAGATCGGGATGGTATCATCCGGAGATCTGATAAAGATGATAGCGGAAAGACTTGCATTTTATCATGCGGATAACATCGTGGTAGACCCCGTAATGGTGGCGACGAGCGGCGCAAAACTGATAAGCGATGAGGCGGTAAGTGTTTTAAAAGACAAGCTGCTGCCTGCCGCAATGGTAATTACGCCTAACATTCCAGAGACGGAAGTGCTGGCGGAGATGCATGTAGCAACGCCGGAAGATATGATAGCGGCGGCAGAAAAGATCAGTCGTGAATATGGCTGCGCAGTGCTATGCAAAGGCGGTCACAACATGAATGATGCCAACGACCTTCTGTATGAAAATGGAAAATACAGATGGTTTTATGGCAAACGGATAAACAATCCGAACACACATGGCACCGGCTGCACGCTGTCAAGCGCGATCGCTTCGAACCTTGCAAAGGGAGATGATCTTCAGGCATCGATCAAAAAGGCGAAGAATTATATCTCCGGCGCGCTTGGCGCAATGCTCGATCTCGGCAAGGGGAGCGGTCCGATGGATCATGCATTCTGTCTGCCGAATACAGATGGTAATTAAAAAAAATAATTCAAAAAGAGGAAAAGACGATGAATATAACAGAGCATTTTTTAGACAGCAGCAAAGAGATATGGGAACAGTATCATAAGCACCCATTCGTCAGAGGGATCGGAGAAGGCACTCTTGATAAGGAGAAATTCAGATTTTATATAATTCAGGATTATCTTTATCTGATAGATTACGCAAAAGTATTTTCCATAGGTGCCGCCAAGGCGCAGGATCTTTCGACGATGCAGTTCTTTTCAGGTTATGCCAATGAGCTGTTTGCCTATGAGACTGATATTCACAAAGGATACATGGAACGTTACAAGATAACTGATGATGATATCAAGAATTCCAGAATGTCACAGGCTAATCTTTCTTATGTCTCATATATGATACGCTGCGCTTATGAAGGCGGCGCCGCGGAGATACTTGCGGCGGTGCTATCATGCGGTATCAGCTATGAAACGATCGCAAGACGGATCGTAGCTGATAACCCGGATTCTGCAGATGACCCGTTCTACGGCGACTGGATAAGGGGCTATGCAAGCGATGAGTTCCGAGGCGGGAATGAGCATATGAAAACTCTTATTGAAAAGTTCACCAAAGACTATTCAGATGAACAGATAGCTCATCTGACAGAGATATTTGTCAACTGTTCAAAGTATGAGCTGGGATTTTGGAATATGGCGTGGAATATGGAGAAATAAGAGATATCAGGCTGATAATGCTAACATATCATTATAATATCACAGTTGATACATTGACAGATATGAATGTGATGCTATAATAACACATAGACAATCTTCAATGTGAGGCGAAAAATGAGTTATAAAGATGATGTTAAACTTATCAAAGCACTGGCGGATGAAAATCGCCTGGAGATCATAAGAATGCTCCGTGACGGTGAAAAGTGCGGGTGTATAATTCTGGAAAAGCTGAATATCACTCAGCCGACATTATCACATCATATGAAGATCCTGTGTGACAGCGGTCTTGTTGACAGCCGCAAAGAAGAAAAATGGATGCACTATTCTTTGTCTCCTGAAGGAAACAGCAGGCTGCAGAGTATGATCGGACGATACACGATAAGCGGTGCGGATGCTGCTGAGAACAAAAAATTCAATAAAAAGCGTAAATGATCAACAAAGCCAATGCTCGTAAAGGTTGGCTTTTATAAATAAGCATAAATAGATATATGTAAATGAATGAATGTATTAACACTTATAGACAGATTTCACGCATATAAATGCGGTAAGAGACATTGACATGATTGGATCAAGCACATCAGTATAAATTGATATAATAATGTGGGGGTCAAAAGTAGCAACTGTGTTATGAGGAGACGTTCATGGGGATCTTCGGAGATGTTGGAAATTTTATTCAGGATCAGGTTTTCGGGATGAAGTGGCTTAATGTTCTGATCGGAAATCTTTTTGGCCTGGTAGGAGTGGATACATCAGGAAAATTAGGCGGGAGTGTCCGGTTTTTCCTGTATGATACTGTCAAGATAACGGTTTTGCTATGCATTCTTATTTTCATTATTTCCTATATCCAGAGTTTCTTTCCGCCGGAAAGAAGCAGAGCGATAATGGGGCGGTTCCACGGGATATTCGCAAATATGATCGGGGCGCTGCTTGGAACTGTAACGCCATTCTGCTCCTGCTCGTCGATTCCGTTATTTATCGGGTTTACAAGCGCGGGGCTGCCTCTTGGAGTCACTTTTTCATTTCTGATCTCGTCACCTATGGTAGACCTGGGTTCATTAGTGCTCTTGATGAGCATATTTGGGTGGAAAGTCGCAGTAGTATATGTGATCGCCGGTCTTATCATCGCCGTCATCGGAGGCACGCTCATCGAAAAGATGCATATGGACGATCAAGTCGAAGCTTTTATACGAAATGCATCGGTGGTCAATCTGGAGACAGAGAAGCTGACTTTCAGAGACAGGGTCATATATGCGAAAGACCAGGTATCATCAACACTTAAGAAGGTGTTCCCATATATTTTAATAGGTGTGGGCATTGGCGCGGTCATTCATAACTGGATTCCGGAAGAGTGGGTGGAAATTGTGCTTGGCTCAAAGAATCCCTTCGGTGTTATTCTGGCTACGGTGATCGGAGTGCCGATGTACGCTGACATCTTTGGAACAATTCCGGTTGCGGAAGCACTGCTTACAAAGGGCGCACAGCTTGGCACGGTCTTGTCATTTATGATGGCAGTCACAACGCTGTCGCTGCCATCGATGATAATGCTCAGGAAAGCGGTAAAGCCAAAGCTGCTGGTGACATTCATCGCAATATGCACAGCAGGTATCATCATTGTTGGGTATGGATTTAATGTATTTCAATTTTTATTTATATAACGATGCAAGTGTCAAAAGTCGTTCTGCTTTATTTGCCTGCATGAAATGCAGAATGATCTTATGGCATTATATCACAATGATTACTTTGAAAAGGAGAAACGGACTATGAGTTTATTTGGAGCAGGAAAGAAAAAAGAAGATGCGAAAACATCAGCATGTGCGTGCAATGGGAATGCAGCTGAGACTGATACAGAAGAAACAAGCGGAAGGTGCTGCTGCGGAGCGACGGCAGGTGAAGTTACCAGTATAAAGGTGTTAGGATCGGGCTGCAAGTTCTGCCGCGAGTTGCTCGAAAATGCGCAATGCGCAGTAAAAGATATGAATCTGGATGTGGAAGTTGAGTATATAACCGATATGGAAAAAGTAATGACTTACGGCGTAATGAGCATGCCCGCGCTCGTCGTAAATGAAAAGATCGCGGCTATGGGAAAGGTGCTGAAACAGAGAGAAATAGAAGATATCCTTCAAAAGATGTCGGTTTGAGTGTCGGTATGAATGTTGGTTAATAAAAGAGTTTCACTGAAAAACAGCCACTATCTATCAGATGATCACCGGGCTCTAATTGCCGGTCATGCTGATAAGTAGTGGCTGTTTTAGACATTATCGTTCAGGTTATGTTTCTTGATCTCGATATGTGTAACTTACTTTGAAACTTCACTTGCGCCATATAGTTCCATAAGCTTCAGAGGTCCATAATATTTGCATGAAGTATCTATCGTCTTATCGGGAGCAATTGTCGTCTCATAATTTTTCTGCTTATATGTGAACTGGATCTTCACTGTAATATCCCTGCGTTCTGCAAGCTTCTTAAAAAGAGTCTTTGGATAAGAATTCCAATATTTGCTCGAAATAGTTACGGTATCACCGGCCTTGGCATCACGTATCTTGCCCATACATTTATAAATGAAATAATCATAAGATGAAAGAGGCTGACGGGCGGTGATATCTCCGCAGAGAGAACACTTGTATACAAGCTCACCGTCCTGCGTTTCAGTGGGCTCTTTTTCAACTTCTCATTCATAGTGGTGATTGCAGGATGCATGATAAGATGGGGAAGAATCTGATGAATCAACATTTGGTTTATCAAATATGATCATAAGGATACTATTCGTCCACGTTGATATGTCAAGTGTAGATGTATAACTCGAATATGCCTTAGAATCGTTTTCATTATCAGTATCCTGCCATACATTCACCGCATTAGTACTACTTGGGGTAATGCTATTGCCTGATTGATCAGAACCATTTATGCCTTTGCCAATTGCGCTGCCTGGCTGGGTTTGATTGGTAGACTTTGCTATTACTTTTCCTCCGCTTATAGTTATATCGCTGCCGTTTTCGTGGAATCCGCCGCCAATGCCAGCTGCGTCATACTTACCGGTTGCATTAAGCACTCCGTTATCTTCACTTGTAATAATAAGGCTTCCGCTGTTGTTTCCGTCTTTCTCGATACCGGCATAAAGAATTCCAGTTGCCGTTACTTTATTTGTCCTTGACAATTTTAACGTTACTGTATCGCCGTTATAAGTAGGGTTAATCCATATCGGTGCAGTACTATATGATTCTATGTTTACGCCTGCAAGTGTTACCGTACATCCACTTGTTATCTCAATATGACCAGTAGTCGTAACTGTGTTTGGATCAGTGTTTTGTACAGTGCAGTCTCAGTGAATTGACAGAAGCTTCGTACCATCATCATAACTATAATGACTAGTGTCACCCGTTACCGTAAAATCTCCTTTGATTTCAGCCCTCGCTATGCACGGTCTTATCATCACTGCTAACGCAGTAAACAGTGATATGATGACAGCCTTTTTAATATAATTCATGATACTGTCGTTTACATTTAATTTCCCCTTCATGCTATTCTCTCTCGCTTTAATATTAGTTGTGTTGATACACAGTCTCATTCACAGATTGAAAGGTGAATGCGCATCTATGTGAATATTATATCACTTCAAATAAGCTTTGATATATTTTTTTCATGTCGATAAAAAGATCAAAGAATTATGGAGTTGATGTTATAATGGCTCTGACTGGTACACAGGTAAAAGGAAAGATAAAAATGAGGGATTTAGAAACATGATCAGGATTTTGTTTATTTGCCATGGTAATATCTGCCGCTCGTCAATGGCTGAAGCTGTGATGAGAGATATGATAGAAAATTCAGACCTGGCAGGATGCGTTACGGTTGATTCTGCGGCAACGAGCACAGAAGAGATCGGCAATCACATATATCCGCCGGCGCGGGCGGAGCTCGCAAAGCACGGTCTTTCAAATGAAGCCCACAGAGCAAGGCGCATGACGGCGAAGGATTATGAAGATTATGACCTTCTTATTGGCATGGACGATGAGAATATGCGTGAGATAAGCCGCATCTGCAGAGCAGATGAACTGTGCCGCAGGGGCGATGATCCATCGCAGAAGATACGCCGTCTTCTGGATTTTACCGATAACAGAAAACATCAGGACATTTCTGATCCGTGGTATACGGGGGATTTTGAGACATGCTATAAAGATATTGAAGAAGGCTGCAAAGGACTGATGGTGACACTTCGTAACATCATAATACAATAATTACTTTTGACGCCCATATCATGATATGATTATTGTAGTATTCAGTGTAGGAAAAAAATATTAGGAGAGAGACATTGCAAAGCACAGGTCGCACATTTGACAAGAACTGCACAGCGGTGATGAAGGGAATGTTGATCATTTTTATGTTGTATCACCATCTTTTCAGCGGAGATTACACTCTTCACGGCGTTAAACTTGTATTTGCACCGGATGTTTTCAACTATCCGTATTTTGTGCTATTCGGAAAGACGTGTGTCGGAGGGTTCGCATTCCTTTCGGCATATGGGATGATGAAGCAGATGATGAATCTGCGTGGCGCCAAAGAATTTTTGAAAACGGTCGCGAAGCGTCTGATAAAGCTGGAATCTACGGTCATTTTCATTTACCTGGTTGCAATGCTGTATATCACGCTGGTGCTGCGTGTACCGATCGCGAGTTTCTATACTGATGCGAACGGTTTCTTCCATAAGCACTGGATCATAATAGATGCGCTCGGTCTTGCGGAGCTGTTTCGGACGGGAACATTTAATATAACGTGGTGGTACATGTCGGCGGCGGTGCTGATCATACTCGTAATGCCGTTTGTATGTGTGATCTACAGATTTCTTGCTGATCTCTCGAAATCGGAGTCGGCGGGACGCCGGTTCGCGGGGATGCAGCGGTATCTGATTCTTATTTTCATGCTTATATATCCTTTTCTTCTTATGGAAAATGAAAGGTATATGAATCACCTTATCGTTCTTCTTGCGGCGGTATTCTTCGGCGCGGCGTTTGCGTATGAGGGGTGGCTCGAAAAGCTTGATGATTACCGTAAAAGTTCTATCTTTACGCAGATCGTGTATATCGCGGTTTGCGCGGCGGTTTTGGTGATATGCTTCCGTATCGGGATGAAATATGTCAATATCGACAGAGTGTATGCGCCGACAGCGGTAGTCTTTGCGATGCTGACATTTTCTTATTTGTCTAAAATACCGTATCTGAACAGGGCGCTCGCGTTTCTGGGCAAGTATTCAGGCGATATCTTTATGATACATACGCTCATATATTATTATTACTATCCGGATTTCATATATTCATTCCGTTACGATATCGTGATACTGCTTGTTCTGCTCGGATGTTCACTCGGTGTATCGATCCTGATCGGGCTGCTGCGGAAAGTCACGCGTTACGACAAGCTTGTCGGAAAGCTGACAGCCAGGATCGAAAGATGAAAAAAAGCGAAATAAAGTCAAAGAAAAATGCGTGATAAAGTGTATAATGTCTAATACCATGGAAAATAAAAGCAGTTATGAGATAAAAGAAAAAAGAAGATCAGATTTCAGGATGGGCATCAAGCAGAGTATCCCGATCGCGGTAGGCTATTTCAGCGTCAGTTTCACATTCGGGATAATGGCTGCAAAAGCCGGTCTTTCGCCGCTCATCGCAGGAATAATATCGCTTACGAATGTCACAAGTGCGGGTCAGTTCGCGGGTCTTTCGATCATCGCTTCAGGTGCATCGATGGTTGAGATGTTCCTGACGCAGCTCATCATAAATCTGCGTTACGCGCTTATGAGCCTGTCACTTTCGCAGAAAATCCCACAAAACATGTCCACTCTAAAAAGAATGCTTATCGCATTTGCGAATACCGACGAGATATTTGCGGTTTCGATTACTTATACCGGGGAAATAACACCTATGTATATGGCGGGACTTGAGTCGCTGCCGGTTCTGTGCTGGACGGCGGGAACAGTCGTTGGCGCAGTGGCTACGGATCTTCTTCCGCATCCGATCCAAAGTGCGCTAGGCGTTGCGCTGTACGGAATGTTTATCGCCATTGTCATTCCACCTGCCAAGAAAAATAAGGGAATCACGATCGTTGCGCTCATCGCTATGGCGCTTAGCTGTATGATCAAATACATACCGGCGCTCGGATTCATCTCGTCGGGCTTTTCGATCATAATATGCACACTGCTGGCAGCAGGACTCGGAGCATTTCTATTTCCCATACCTGATAAGGCGATTTCTGAAAATAACAGTGATGTATTGGCAGATGATAATGCTGATAAAATAAAAGTTAAAACAGTAGATAAAGCAGAGAATAAGATTGTCGAAAATCAGGTGCAGACAGAGACTATATCAAAAGAAGAGAATTGCACTAACAGGGAGGAAAAGCCATGAGAACATGTATGTATATAGTCGTCATGGCAGTCACGACCTACCTAATCAGGATGCTGCCACTCACGATCTTTAAGAAGCAGATTACAAACAGATTTGTCAGAAGCTTCCTGTTTTACGTGCCATACGCATGCCTCACCGCAATGACTATCCCCGCGATATTCTACGCTACAAGCAGTGTTGCAAGTGCCGCAATCGGCCTCGCCGCCGCAGTGATACTCAGCTTTATGGGCGGAGGACTTCCGACAGTCGCAGCAATCGCCTGCATTGCAGTCTTCGTCGCCGAGCGCTTCATACACTGACGCAAGCGTGCCAGTGAAGACACAGTCTGACGCTGCTTCCCGCACTAAACTTACGGCAGCACAACCTGCCTGCGACCGCAATCACACTGCGACCGCGACTACATAACCGGATGCTGTGTGAAATAGATATGTAGGTTGCTATGACGTTCAAGAGAATGCAGATCTTTTTTAATGTATTTCCAAGACTCAGGAAACGAATCCGGGACTCCGTTTGCGACATCACTTTTTAAGAAATCAATGAAAACCCGCTCCTTGTCGATAAATTTTTCGTAAAATAAATCCGCGTACTCCTGTTTTTTATCTGGGTCAAGATTTTGTTCATTATAAAGTGCGTGATCCAGATTGCAGGACATGAAATACATTTCATAGGGACGAGAAGCAACTTCTTTTTGCGTCAATAAAAAATTGATGATTGCAGATTTTCTAGCATTTCTGACTCTTATTTTATCTGGATTATTACATGCCATTGTTGTTGTCGTATATTCAATTTCGGATGTTTGACCCTTATGAATTGCGCTGTCATCAACAAATACACCATCCATATCAAGAATCTGAATAATCTGATAGATGTCATTTTTGTTAAGTTTGCTGACGTGCAGGAACTCAAGCACAAGCTCATTGATCTTTTCACATACATTATCTGTTGTAACGTTTTTATCGCTCGTTATATCACCATTGGTTACACGGAATTCAATCTCGCGGTTACTATTATAGATTTTTCTGAAAATTCTCTCTAAAGCAGTTTTGTCAGAACAACCTTCAACTATAAAGAGAACAGTTTTTCTTGGTTTTGCCATCAGCATTTACCTCCATCTTTCTTGGAGTTGTCCGCTTTTTGTAGTTTATCTTTTATATCGTTAGTGAATGGCAGTGTCACTTCTTCGGTTATTTTGTGCCCGGCTTTTCTAAAGGCATAACCCATTGACTGCAGATCATCATCATCGTACAATTCTTCTTTTTGACCGCCAATGTTCAGCGCACGTATATAGAAATCACGGCGGTTATTATTACGGTTAACTCCGGTAAGTCGAATATATCGATTATCAGGATTAGTGGTTGAGCAGATGATATTTGCGTTATCCAGAGTTTCAAGAGCACGCAGGTTATGAGAAGTGAATATCAATTGTCCTTTCATCTGTTGATGCATTACGCTCAGAATCTCTCCTAGCAAATATTCAAAAATGCCGGAATCCAGTTCATCTACTACAAGGCAGATTGTTGGATCATTGTAAACAGAAATAAGAAAATTCAAAATAGAGATAATCCTTTTTATTCCTTCAGACTCATACCGAATTAAAAATCTCTTATCACCACGTCTGGAGTAAACTTCAACCTGGATATACTTATTTCCGTCTGGCTTCTCCAAAATGCTCTTTTGCTCAACTTCTATCTGCAAATCAGGAACAATAGCTTTGATAGCAATGTTGATTGCGACAATCGTTTGCTGGAAAAGATTGAATATAGGCTCAGGTAGTTCTCCCTGCCCATCTGTAAATATTGGAAGATATGCCTGAATAACGGAATTATTTGTTTCATGATAAATGTTGATTGGAAGAGTTTTATTCATATTGATACTTCCGAGCTGATTAACGCGGATTACGCTCATATCCACAGAGGCATATCGTTTTAAACTGTAAATAATATCAAGCAAAGCGGCTACATCAGTATTTTCCGAGTCCTTAAGCTTTTCCAATGTCTTTATTACCTTGTCATTGAAAAATACAGACGTGTATGAAGCTGCACAAACGGCAGCCAGTGTATTCATGTCACCTAAGAAAGGTATGGCTTTAATAAGTGATGCAGTTGATGTTTCAACTTTAGAAGCATCGGATGCCAGAAGATTATCATTGTCATAGAAAGGATTATTATATGAAAGTGACATTTTGCCTTTCCAGCCTTTGCCCCTAGTTTGATAGGAAATTTTTTCATTAATCAATGCAATTCCACATTTTGAAGGGTCATCGCGAGTATATGCTTTGAGATTTACTTCATATTCAACCCTATATTGGCATTCATCATGTTTAATATAAAATGTTGAAATGATTTTTGAGCCATTTTCCGAGAGTAGTCCTGAGAAAAAAGAGTACTGAATCGGATTTCCACTTATAACACGTTTTATAATATCAAGAGCTTCCACTAATGCTGTTTTTCCTGACCCATTTTGACCGTAAATCCCCAAAATATCAGGCGTAGAAAGCCTGGCATCTTTTTCTAAGCTACTATAGTTAAGGTATTCAACTTTACCAAAGTTCACGTTTTTGAAATTATGTAATTCCGATTTCATCAGTCTTACTACAATATTGGGTTTCATATTCGCTCCTTCATACATTTTGTATGATTATATGCAAAAAATATGTGATTCATGCAAATATATTACCACATCCAATACATTTTGCACAGTACATGATATATTGGCGAGACTTTGTATTACATCAACATCTTGTATATTGACTTCCGACAGTCGCCGCCATCGCCTGCATCGCAGTCTTTGTCGCCGAGCGCTTCATACACTGAGCAAGCGTCAGACATGGATTTTCACAGATAGTTACGAGCGCAGATGCTTGTGAGCAGTAATATCAGGAATGCAGTACAGAATTGGATCGTAATATTATAACGGAAAGCAGCGTCAGACATGTGATCTTCACGGCAATTTGTGACCGCCGGCGCTTACGAACGTAAAATGAAAGCAGGTGCGCCCACATAGTGGACACACCTGTTTTCATTTGTGAGTTAGCGACCGCTGCGAGTCACAATTAACGCAAGCGTGCCAGTGAAGACACAGTCTGACGCTGCTCCCGCACTAAACCTTACGGCAGCACAACCTGCCTGCGACCGCGTCATAACTTACGGCAGCACAACCTGCCTGCGACCGCGTCATAACTTACGGCAGCACAACCTGCCTGCGACCGCGATTGCACTGCGACCGCATTTATTTCGCCGTGAAGATCATCACGCTCCGCGCGCCGATAGTCTCGTGACCGCTTGAGATACGCGGCTTTACAACGCTCTTTTCCTGGAAAGTATCGACAACAAGCGACCATGCCGAGCCATTAGGAAGTTCCGGCAGCGAAAGCTGCAGATCCTCCCAGTAAGTATTTACCGCAAGATATATGATATCGTTCTTACCGCGCGTACGGCCGGCATACATGATGCCAAGGTAATGCGAATCACCCGAAAAATCATGAGCCCACGGAGTAGTATCGTGCTCAGAGACCTCAGGGAAACCATAGTCGCAGTCAGGAGTCTTCTTCGTGATAGGTTCATGTTTTCTGCGGAACGCGATCATAAACTTACAGAATTCGAAAAGGTCATGATTCTTCTTCAGGTCATCCCAGTTAAGCCACGAGATCTCATTATCCTGACAGTAAGGGTTGTTGTTGCCGAACCGCGTATTGCCAAACTCATCTCCGGCCAGCACCATCGGAACACCGCGGCTGCACATAAGCACTGACCATGCATTCTTGACCATGCGCCTGCGAAGCCTGTTGATATCAGGATCGTCAGTTTCGCCTTCAACGCCGCAGTTCCAGCTCTGGTTATCGTTAGAGCCGTCCGTGTTATTCCATCCATTTGCCTCATTATGCTTATCGTTATAAGTATAGAGATCGTGAAGCGTAAATCCGTCATGACATGTAAGGAAGTTGATAGAAGCATAAAAACTGCGTCTGCTCTCGTCGTAAAGGTCGGTCGAACCTTGTATACGCGTTGAAGCGCTGTGTATCGTATCGTTGTCGCCCTTTAAGAAACGGCGGATATCATCGCGGTATTTTCCGTTCCATTCCACCCATCTGTTCCAGGCAGGGAATGAGCCGACCTGGTAAAGACCGCCGGCATCCCAGGCTTCGGCGATAAGTTTTACATTTCCCAGGATAGGGTCAAATGCGAGACTTTCAAGGAGCGGCGGCTTGCTCATAGGCGAACCGTCTTCGTTACGTCCGAGAATGCTTGCAAGATCGAAACGGAATCCATCGACGCGGTATTCGATAACCCAGTAGCGCAGGCATTCGATGATCATCTGCTGCACGATGGGGTGATTGCAGTTGAGGGTATTTCCGCAGCCGCTGAAATTATAATAGTAGCCGTCCGGTGTGAGCATGTAGTAGATGTTATTGTCGATACCCTTAAATGAGAAGAAAGGACCGTTCTCATTTCCCTCGGCAGTATGATTGAACACAACGTCAAGGAATACTTCGATGCCGTTCTCGTTGAGGAGTTTGATCATCTGTTTTAGTTCGTTGCCTTCGCGGTTATATTCAACGCTTGAGCAATAGCTTGTATTCGGGGCAAAGAAGCTTATAGTGTTATAACCCCAGTAATCAAGGAGCTTCTTGCCATCGACTTCACGCTGTCCCATATTTTCGTCAAATTCGAAGATGGGCATAAGTTCAACGGCGGTAACTCCCAGATCAAGAAGATATGGAAGCTTATCCATTATTCCGGCAAATGTCCCTCGGTGATTAAGTTCAATGCCGGATGATTCGTGCTTGGTGAATCCGCGGACATGAAGTTCGTAGATGACAAGATCATCCATTGGAAGGATAGGCTGTTTGCAGTTGCCCCAGTCGAAATCATCTTTTACTACACGTGCGTGATATGGCTTACTGCGGTCGGTATTGGCTCCCCAGACACTTTGCTGAGTAACGGCACGCGCATAAGGGTCAAGAAGAGTTTTCTTTTTGTCAAATATCTTGCCGTGCGCTGGATCATAAGGACCGTCTAGTCTGTAAGCATATTCGAATTCATCGATATTAAGATTAAAAACGATCATGGAAAAAACATTTCCGATACGATAATGGTCGGGAAAGCGAAGGGTGGCGTACGGTTTATCTTCCATACGTCTGTAAAGCAGCAGGTCACAAGTCGTAGCCTGATTTGAATGGATCGTGAAGCTCACACCGCCGGGAATGGCGGTCGCGCCGTTGATCTCGTAAAATCCGGGACGCACGTCGTATCCCGATATTTTGTCCAGTGGAACCATATGATAGTTCTGCGTAATATCAAAATTTGACATATTCCCTCTATTTCCGAAGGTCTTATGATCTTCTTCTGCCAAACATTCTGCAGGTTTATTAATATGCTGCGAATTGTTCTGCGTAATTTCGATATACATTCGGAATCCGCATACGAACGATTTTTGCACTTGCATCACCAAATATTATAGAGTATATATCGGCAGATAATAATGAGCAGATAACATCAGATCAGAGAGTGCCGCAGCCATCTGCGGCTATGGAATCTGCAAGTGAAGAACAGACCGCGGACGGTCCAGTCAGTGAACATGCCGATCCATACAGCCATCGGACCCATGCCAAAATATCGCACGAGAAAGATACAGAGCGCGACACGGCTGATCCACATGCTGATACTCGAAAGGATCATTGAGAACTTGACGTCACCGGCAGCGCGCATACCGTATGCCGGGATGAATGACATAGTCCAGACAACAGGCTTTACAACAGATATCCAGCACATCATGTGATAGCACATGTCGGTGCTTGCGGAATCCATTCCTGCGATAGCAGTGATGGGTTTTGTGAGTATGAAAAATAAGAGGCATGACGCGGCTACGATAAGTTCAGCATCGAATGTCATTCTCTTTATATAATAAACGGCTTCATCTTTGTCGCCGCTTCCGATGCATTCACCGACGACAGTCATCATCGCGATGCCGACACCCATTCCTGCGATTCCATTCAGGGCTTCGAGGGAGTTTGTCATAGCCTGTGCGGCGATTGCGACTGTTCCCATAGTAGCGACAGTTGATTGGATCAGAAGTTTTCCGAGCTGGAACATACTGTTCTCAATACCTGACGGGATGCCTATAGCCATGATACGTTTTATCATATTAAGATCCGGACGGATGCGGGTATAATTCCTTACAGAGATAAAGTTCCCGGGACGCGACAGGAGACATATCACAACGATAGCGGCAAATGCACGGGATAGAAGCGTGGGGATCGCGGCGCCTGCGACTCCCATATGAAGGACAAATATGCCGATCGAGTTACCGACGATATTGATCATATTTGCAGTGAGCGAGACGCGAAGCGGAAGCCTTGTATTTTCCTGAGCACGAAATACGGACGAGCCGGCATCGAAAAGCGCAATAAACGGGTAAGACAGCACGGTGTAGAAAAAGTATATCTTAGAATCAGCCATGACATCCGCGTCAACAGATCCGAAGATCGCGCGAAGGAGCGGATTTCTGACGAGCAGAAATACGACGCACAGGATCACTGAGATCACAGTAACGGAAAGAACGAGCTGACTGGCAGAATGCTCGGCACCTTTTTTATCATCACGTCCCTTATATTGTGAGCAGAGTATGGCACCGCCTGCGGTGAGCGCGGCAAATACCTGGATTATCAGGACATTTATGGAGTCGACGAGAGATACTGCGGACATGGCAGCTGAGCCGACGTTGCCGATCATTACAGTGTCGACTGTTCCCATAAGTGCAGTGAGGAATTGCTCGAGAATAACAGGAACCATAAGTTTTACAAGGTCGCTGCGCGAAAATCTATGCTTTTTATTTGCCGATACGGCATTTTTATCTAGGTTATTCATAAGCACATTCTAGCACATCCAACGTATGAATTGTCGCAGATTTGGTTTATAATCGTTTGTATCGGAGGAAGATATATGACGCTATTAACTTATCAGATATTCAAGACTGTAGCTGAGATGGGAAGCTTTCGTAAAGCAGCGGATCTTTTGGGACTTACGCCTTCCGCGATAAGCCATACTATATCAACAATGGAAAATGAACTGGGATTTTCTGTGCTCACAAGAAACAAGTCGGGTGTCACACTTACGAATTATGGGGCAAGCCTTCTTCCGTACGTAAATGCGGTGCTCAACAGCGATGAGAGTCTGCAGCAGGCAGTCGCAAAGTTCAATGGATTGCAGCAGGGTAAAGTCAAGATCGGATGCTTTTCAAGCATATGCATAAATTGGATGCCTGATATCATCAGGATATTCGGAACAAAGTATTCGGGAATCAAGATAGAGATGTTTCAGGGAACGTATGATGATGTTTCGTATTGGATCAAGAGCGGTATCGTCGATTTTGGATTTTTATCAAAGTCGAGTGCCGGAGATCTTCCGATAGAGCCGCTTATAGAGGAGCCGCTTCTTTGCATAGTTCCTGAGGATTATAAAAAGGATCCGGCAAATGAGAGGATGACGATTCAGGAGATGTCCCGTCAGCAATTTGTCGCGCAGAGAGAGTCTACGGATGCGGATATCCAGAACTATATGCGAATGAACGATCTTCACATTCAGACAAAATATCACGTGGTCGATGATCTCTCGACGATCTCGCTCGTTGCGGCCGGATTTGGGATATGCATTATGCCGCAGATGGTAATGAACGGCATACCGTATAAGGTCAAGAGTTATCTTATGGATCCGCCGGCAAGCCGTATGATCGGCATCGCCGCGCTTCGCACAGATCTGATGGCGCCGGCTGTCAGGAGTCTGTATGACTACATTATCGCTACATATAAGAGATGACAAAAGAGCGATATTAACAGTAAGCTGCCATCTTGTATCGTAGTATCAAGCGGCAGAAAATGGTAGATCCGGTATAGGAGCAGTATATTTTATGAAAATGAAAAAGACGGATCGCTTTATTGAAGCGGTCTTCCTCATCTTTGTATTTGTCATAACAGCGGTCCTCGCATCAAGAGAAGCATTCGGTATGATGCCGGACGAATTCTCACATTTCGAGGTCGTCTATTATATCTATAAGCATGGAGTGATCCCAACGGGATACGAACCACAGATACAGGTTCCGTATTGGGGCGCATCATACGCATTTCAGCCAATCCTCACCTACATAATCCAGGGATTTGTCATGAGATTCATAGACCTGTTCACAGACAGCGTTTATGCGATCATGTTCTCGGCAAGGCTTGTGAACTGCGCGTTTGGCGTTATCATGGCATATTTTGTAAGGCGTATATCATGCCTTATCTGGGACGACCGGTCACTTCAGTGGCTTTTCACGTTCCTGATCGTGCTCCTTCCGGAAAATCTGTACATCCATTCATATATCAATACAGATTCAATGGCGGCAATGTCTGTCGCGATCATTATCTATGCACTTATAAAGGGCGAAGAAGATGATTTTGCAAATAAGACGATTGTGACGCTGGCCGCGGGTGTTTCGCTGTGCCTGCTTTCGTATTACAACGCTTATGGAGCAGTGCTCATCGCCGTTATCTGGTTCTTTGCACATTTTATCTCCGGGCATCGCAATGCAGATCCGGCAGATAAAGGCAACAATGCAGATCCGGCAAATAAAGGCAACAATGCAGATCCGGCAAATAAAAGCTACAGGGTGATGTGGAAGAAGTTTGGGTTAACGACGCTTCTTGTCTGCATCATGGCCGGCTGGTGGTTCGTAAGGAGCGGGATCCTTTATCACGGTGACATATTTGGACTTAGTGCCAGGTGGGAGCTTGCTGTCAAGGAAGCGGAGCCGCAGTATTCGCCGCTCATGAAACAGACATTTATGAGTCAGGGGAGTTCGCTTAAGGATATGCTGCTGTCCGGGGATTATCTTAAGACCGTCTATCGCAGCTTCATCTGCGTGATGGGCAATTTCGACATTCAGACAGCAGATGTAGTTTATCATATCGATAAGATCATCCTGGCGGTCGGCATAATATTCGCTATCCTGCCGCTTCGCGCGAATGCGCGCTTTATACGTAGTCATGGGGGAGCATCAGCCGGATGCCCAGGTAATAGTGATGATAGTACATGTTATGTGGATGATACGGTAGATAAAAGGCATGTCAGGATATATGTCGAACTCCTTTTATTTGCCGATATAGTGATAACGGTGCTGCTGCATATGGTATACTCATACGCATATGACTGGCAGCCGCAGGGCAGATACCTTCTGCCGATGCTCGTACCGCTCATGTATTTCCTGACGCTTGGGTTTGATAAGGCGGGAAGGCTCGTCACATTAGCAGCTACGAAGATAGGCGGTATCTTCGGGAGAGAAGATCCGGCATCAGGATCAGCGGCGGACAGCGCAGCAAAAAAGATCAACTTTATAATACGTGCTGCGGTTATGATATATATCGCAGTTGTGCTTATCTATACACTGAAAGTCAAGGTGCTTCCGCTGTATTTTGGCAACGCGGATTTCAGGAGCTACACAGGGCTATCGTGGCAGCAGGTGATACCTGAGTTCATGCAGAAATAAGATGGATCTATGACTGATTTTTGCAGGTGTGAGCAAGGAAATGTTAACGTGGATAGTTGAAATCATGAGATATAATGCAGATTGGTTGAACCAGAAACAATTATACATAGACAGGTTTATATAGGAGACTGGACTTGGATCAGAAACAGAAAAAGAGAGACAGGATAATAGAATTTATATTTTTGATCGCAGTATTCGGCGCGGAGATGTCACTTGCGGCGGTTCAGATGTTCGGACATCCGCCGGATGAATTTGCGCGCTTTGAGGTTGTCTATTATATTTTCAAGAACGCAAAGCTTCCGACAGGATATGAGATTGAGGTGCAGATAGGCGGGTACGGCGGTTCATACGCGTTTCAGCCGATACTCACATATATAATCCAGGGATATCTGATGAGATTCGTTCATCTCTTTACAGAGAATATCTATATTCTGGTGCTTTCTGCGAGAATGGTGAACTGTGTATTTGGTCTGATAATGGCATATTACGTGAGACGTATATCTTGCCTTCTTTGGAATAAGCGCACGCTGCAGTGGCTGTTTACATGCCTTATCGTATTTCTGCCGGAGAATATCTTTATACATTCATATATCAATACAGATTCTATGGCCGCAATGGGTATCGCAGTCATAATATACGCGATGCTTCAGGGTGAGAATGATGATTATGCGCGGAAGACGATGATCACGCTTGCGGTGGGAGTCTCAGCAGTCGCGCTGTCATATTACAACGCATATCCTGCGATACTTATCGCATTTTTCGCGTTCATCTTTCATTTTCTCAGAAATAAGACGTATAAGGAGATGTGGAAGAAACTGGGATTTATGGTGCTTCTCGTATTTATGATGTGCGGCTGGTGGTTCATTCATACGGGAATCATCTATGACGGCGATTTTCTCGGACTCAGCGCAAGAAGCAAAGCGACACTCGAACAGGCATCGGCCGAATACAATCCGCTCACAAAGAAGACATATTACAATACGGGTCGCTCGATCATGGATCTGCTGAGGTCGGGCTATCTGACTAAGGTCTACCACAGCTTTATCTGCACGATGGGCGCTATGGATCTGTATACAAATATCAATTTCTATCGAATCGATAAGATACTGTTTGCGATCGGAATCCTGTTCTGCCTGATACCAGTCAAAGACCGCGTCATATTTGGAGCTGACATTAAGACGGACGGTAAAGCCGATAATAAAGCAGATAATAAAGCAGACAGTAAGGCAGACAGTAAGGCGGACGGTAAACCCGGCAGGAATATTAGCCCGGTAAGACGTGATATTACCGTACTCCTGGGTTTGGATGTGATCATCACGGTTCTGATGCATCTTATGTATTCATATGCGTTTGACTATCAGCCGCAAGGCAGGTATCTGCTTCCGATGCTTATCCCGGCGATGTACTTTATAACACTTGGAGCCGATAAGCTTGGGCTGCTGATCACGGAGCGATTTTCAAAAGGTCAGAAGACTATCATGCAGAAAGCAGTTCTGGTTGTGTACTTCTGCCTGATCGCGTACATTATCTTCTCACTTATTTATGCGATATTCTTTAGTGTCCTTCCGTATTATCGTGATACGATGCAGGAAATGAAGTATATCTCGAATGTCACATTTATGCAGTACCTTCCTCAGCCGATGAAATATTAGGGCAGAGCCTTACATCAGAGCTTATATCAGAGCTTATATCAGAGTCTTACATCACTGCTGAGGTTTGACGATATGGGTCTTCTTGAGATGTCTCAGGCAGTTCTCATAGTCGCTGTTTGCGATGGCAGTGTAGAGGATATCGATGATATCAAGCTGAGAGATACGGCTGGACATCGCGGCAGAGCGGAACAGGGATTCATTTGCAGTTGTATATAATTTGTGGTCGGCAAGGTTTGAGATAGGGCTGCTTACACACCTTGTTATGGCAATCGTCGGAGTTCCGTTTTCCTTCAGCGCTTTCATGCATTCGATCATCTCGGTTGTCTGACCGCTGTATGAGATCACTATGCCGACATCCTGGCGGTTACTGTTTCGTGCACTGAGGAGCTGAAGATGCCAGTCTTCGTTGATCGAACATGATTTATTTATACGCATAAACTTTTCATAAGCATCTCTTGCGGCGAGCCAGGATGCTCCAAGACCAAGAAAAATAATATTGTGGGCGCTGTTTATAAGTTTCACACATTCCTCGAGAGTACCTGTATCCATCAGATGCTGTGTATCCATAAGGGATTGGATATTTTTGTAAGTGACTTTCTGGATTATCTCATTTATCGAATCACCTTTTTTGATCTCTTCTCTGGACAGATTCATGTTCTCATCCTGGATTGCGATCTCAACAGTAAGACTCTTTTTAAAGTCGCTGTATCCGCTGAAACCGATGCTTTTGCACATACGGATAACAGCTGATGGTGATGCGTATGAATTGGCTGCGATCTCCTGAACATTCTGCTGGCTTGCGTGCTGCGGGTCGCGGATGATGTAATCAGCTACTGTGCGTTCGGCCGAATTGAGTGAATCAATGTTTTCACGAAGTCGTATCAGAGCACTTTTCATATTTATTTACCTCCTAAGGACATTATATATCAAAGAGTGAAATATAGTTTCAAAATCAACCGGTTATATTGAAATGGAATATAACATAAACTATTATTAGTTTATCACGATAAAGCAAGACCCATGGATCCGGGTAAAAAAAGCAAAGGGGTGATGATATTGGATTTAGGGCAGATGGTTACAGAATCACGAGATCCAGATACTATGAATCTTGATCAAATGAATCCGCTTGAGATCATTACGGTAATGAATAACGAAGACCGAAAGATTGCGGATGCTATACAGCCGTGGCTGCCAAAGATTTCTAAGATTGTTGAGTGGGCTATTGAATCACTTGATAACGGCGGAAGAATAATATATATGGGCGCCGGAACAAGTGGAAGGCTTGGAGTATTAGATGCGGCGGAATGTCCGCCGACATTTGGCGTATCTCCCAAGATCGTAGAAGGGATGATCGCCGGAGGAAGCAGCGCTTTTATAAAGGCTGTTGAAGGAGCAGAAGATAATAAAGAACTTGGTAAAGAAGATCTCGTAGCACATGATCTGAATAAGAATGATATTGTGATCGGTCTTGCGGCAAGTGGTCGTACACCATATGTTATCGGCGGACTTGATTATGCCGGGTCGATCGGATGCCATACAGCAGCGATATCATGTAATAAAGATTCTGCTATCGGTAAGGCAGCAGAGATAGCGGTAGATGCCGTAGTAGGACCGGAGATTCTCACAGGTTCGACGAGACTGAAAGCAGGAACGGCTGAGAAGATGATCCTGAATATGATCTCGACAGCAACTATGGTCGGAATCGGTAAGACGTATGAAAATCTTATGGTAGATGTGATGCAGACAAATGAGAAACTTCATGCAAGAGCGGAGAATATCGTTATGACCGCTACCGGGGTCAGTAAAGAAACTGCAAAGATAAAGATCAAAGAAGCAGAGGGAAACTGTAAAACAGCTATCACTATGATACTCGCAGAGTGTACGAAAGAAGAAGCCGTAGAAAGACTTAAAGCGGCAAAAGGGCACATACGCAAAGCAATCGTGTGATAAGCGAAAATAAGGAGGTTGTGGGCAATGACAAACGAAGAACTGGTTCAAAAGATTTTGGGGAATCTTGGAGGTAAGGCGAATGTAGTCTCTGCAACAAACTGCATGACCCGTCTTCGTATCAACGTAAAGGATGATGCGCAGATCCAGGAAGAAGAGCTTAAAGAGATCGAGGGAGTAATGGGAGTCGTACACGACAGGTCAGGATATCTTGAGGTAGTCGTAGGTCCTGGAAAATGCCGTAAATGTGCAGATATCTGCTCTGATATGGGTATTCCGTCAACAGCTGCAGTGACAAGCACATCAAATGACTGGAAGACAAATAAGGCAGCAGTAAAATCACAGCAGAAGACAAATCCGGTTCGTAACGCACTGAAGATATTTGGTGAGATCTTCGTACCGCTTATCCCAGGTGTTGTAGCTGCAGGTCTCTGCTCCGGTATATCGACACTTATACAGCAGTTGAATCCGGGTTGTGTTGATAATGGCGGTTTTCTTGCAATAGTTGTTTCACTGCTCGGACTTATCAGTTCATCATTCATGGCTTATCTTACAGCATGGGCAGGATATCGTGCAGCAGAACGTTTCGGCGGAACACCGATCCTTGGCGGAATGCTTGGTATGATTACGGGTCTTGACGGAATCAATGCGATCTCAGCTGTTGTAGGATGGTTCAATGCAGATTCACCGCTTGATTCACTTTTAAGAAGCGGTCGTGGCGGTGTTCTCTCAGCAGTACTTGGTGTTTTCATTATGTGTAAGGTTGAGAAGTGGATCCGCAAGAGAATGCCTGATGCTCTTGATATCATACTGACACCACTGCTCACTCTTATCATATGCGTAATTCCTTATATATTTATTATCATGCCGCTATGCGGACTTGTTTCGACAGGACTTGTATGGTGCGTTCAGCAGATCTGCATGAGCCCATATCTGATAGTAAGGTGTCTTGCCGGTTTTATTTCATCAGCATTGTTCCTTCCAATGGTTGCGATGGGAATGCATCATGGTCTTGTCGCACTCTATACGGTACAGCTTAATACACTTGGATATGTAACACTTTATCCGGCACTTTGCATGGCAGGTGCAGGCCAGGTTGGTGCAGCTATAGCAATCTATCTCAAGGCAAAAAGGGTTAATAATACACGTATGAAAGCCGTTATCGGCGGAGCTCTTCCGGCTGGTATCCTGGGTGTCGGAGAACCTCTTATCTATGGCGTTACGCTTCCTATGGGCAAGCCGTTTATTACAGCCGGTCTTGGTGCCGGGTTTGGCGGTGCTTTTGTAATGGCAATGCAGGTTGCTGCAACAACATGGGGACCTTCAGGTCTGCTTGGATGTTTTGTTATGACAGCAGGACCTAACAGTGCGGTAATGAGTATCCTGTATTATGCGATAGGTATCGTGATCTCGTATATAATGGGCTTTATAATCACAAAAGCAGTAGTGAAAGATGCAGATGTTGCCAATGCCTGAAACATTAGGGCGTTCGGTCTATCTGAATGATATGACAGACGTTATGCCTGCCGCAGTCTCTGCGGCGGGTGTTCCGCCTGTTTTTATTTCACTTCACGTCAAGGAAGAATTTGACAGAGACTTTACTGTAAGGGCAGTGAAACTGATAAATGAGCTCAATGAAAAAGGGTACAGAGTCCTGGCAGATGTTTCAAAAGAGACTTTAGAACAGTTTAAGGAAAATGACATATCGGTACTTGCTCAAAGACTTGGACTGTGGGGAGTCAGAATAGATTATGGATTTTCCCTGAGCGAGATATGCGATATAGCATCAGTGATTCCTACAGTCGTAAACGCATCTACGGTAAATGAAAAGGATGCCGGTATAATAGCATCATCCGGAAAATGTATTATGGCGATGCATAATTTCTATCCCAGACCTGAAACGGGACTCGATGAGGATTATCTTCACGAATCAACAGAGATGCTTCATGCGGCCGGGTTTAAAGTTATCGCTTTTATTTCCGGGGATATGAAAAAACGCGGTCCGATATTCGAAGGACTTCCAACTGTAGAGAATTACAGAAAACTTATGCCATATGAAGCGTATCTTAATCTGATACTTAAAGACGGGGTAGATCAGGTATTTGTAGGAGATCCGGAGATAAGCAGTAAAGAGCTTAACAGGATAAACAGATTTATAGATGATCAGGTTGTAGAAGTACCGTGTATACTTAAAGAAAAATATCAGGATATTTATGGCAGAGAGTATACGTGCCGCGTGGATTCTCCAGGGAGACTTATAAGATTTCAGGAGTCCCGGGGATTTGGATATCAGGATGAAACGGAAATAAGACCTGAGAATAATACTTGCAGAATCAAAGGTTCAATAACGATAGATAATTCAAACTACAGCAGATATTGCGGAGAGCTGCAGATCATCAGAGAAGATCTTCCGTGCGATGAAAGAGTCAATGTTATAGGAAATGTGAAGCCGGGATATATAGAAGTGATTGACAGGATCGTCAGAGGAAGAAAATTCAGACTTGTTGTAGAATGAACAGAGAATTGGAAGCTTAAAAATGAGGGAACCACGTTTTTGAAAGCGAAGCAATTAGTAGCATTATGTATAGACTGAAAAAGACTTGGAGAAAAAAATCATGTTTGAAGTATTTAGAAAAAAAGAGACACTAGAGCCGATAAGTGTTTCAGATAGTATGGTAGTAGCTCCTGCGGACGGCGAAATGATACCGATTGAGCAGGTCAATGACAAAGTCTTTTCACAGAAGATGATGGGTGACGGCGTAGCTTTTAAGTATGATGGCAGAAGCATAACATTATGCGCGCCGGCAAATGGAGTGCTCAGTATGCTCTATCCTACAGGGCACGCATTTGGTGTGACTATGAACAATGGAGTACAGATCATGGTTCATATCGGGCTGGATACAGTAGAAGCCAATGGTGACGGCTTCAGGCTTTGTTCATTAAAGCAGGACGATCCGGTAAAGTCAGGCGATCCGATCGTCGAAGTAGACCTTGATAAACTTAGAAAGACTTACGATATGACAACGATGCTCATCGTAGTTGATGCAAATGGACAGGATATCAGGTTTAATGATCCTTGTCAGGTAAAACGCGGTGATAGTATCATCGAAAAGATGTGAGATATTTTGATCGTTGATTTGTTATGATCATAGAAATTTCTGGAGGAAAATAAAATATGAAATCATTTACCTATACTGTTACAGATGAATTAGGACTGCATGCCCGTCCGGCAAGTCAGCTTGTAAAGGAATCAAAGAAATATAAAAGCACCATAACTGTATCAGACGGTGTAAAGAAAACAACAGCTGCACAGCTTATGATGCTTATGTCTATGGGAATAAAAAAAGGTGCTACAGTTACGGTCTCTATTGAAGGTGAAGATGAAGAAATCGCATATGTTGCAATTCAGCAGTTTTTTAAAGATAATCTTTAAGATTATCTTTTTCCGTCCGCTCGCTCATCTACATTTGCTTTGCGAAGGTCTGCGAGCGGTGTAACAAGGATCTGTCCTTCTCCGGAGATTAGATTTTCAGGAAGCATTAATCTCTTGGAAGTATCAAGCCCTTCAAAGTTCACATTCATAAATTCGTGAATCTGTCTCTCCGGCCACTGCGCCGCAAGATCATATATGTCTTCGATCGAAGGAAGTGTTTCTTCGCCCTTGACTTCAAAGATACTCAGTTCTTTTCCTGTACCGAATTCGTACGAAACTACCGCTGCTCCGTCATTATCGCGGTATCCATGGATCATCAGGAGCGGAAGGCCTGCGTCGTGCATCTTCCTGGCTGTTGATACTATCTGGTCTTTTGTGATCTCTGTCTTAGTGTTGATCTGTGTTTCCATAGTAATCCTCCATAAAATTAATTTCGAAGCTTGCATTTCTGCTAAACCTACGAACTGCTTTCGACCCCTTGGTTTAGCAGATCCTTGGCAGCTGCGCGCCGGCAAGTTTATTGAGGATCCGGCCTGCTCCTAAAGCTGTTTTCATTATAACACAACCGGGATGATCAGATGTGCATTTTCCAATGACTGCAGCATTTTTTCCGTAAGGAGTACTTCGCATTGCGGAAAGCACTTCATGTTCCTTATCAGGAGAGACTATGCAAAGCATCTTTCCTTCACATGCGCAGTAAAGAGGGTCAAGCCCAAGCATGTTGCAGGCGCTTTTGACGCCGGGATCTACAGGAACACTGTCATGCTCAAGAAGGATCCCGAAATCACGATTCTCACAGAATTCATTTAGAGTAGTCGCAACGCCGCCCCTGGTAGGATCGCGAAGTATACGAACCTCGCCACATCCTGCAGAACAGACAGCTTTCATCATATCATTAAGCGGTGCGCAATCACTGAGGACGGAATCCGAAGACAGTCCAAGGTCGCCTCGTGCGAGCATTACCGCAGCAGCGTGGTCGCCACATGTTCCCGAGATAAGAATCGAATCACCGGGCTTTATCGCGTCCGGTCCAAGTCCGGGATATATGATCCTGCCAACACCGGCTGTGTTTATGTAGAGCTTGTCTGCTTTGCCGTGTCCGACTACTTTTGTGTCGCCGGTCACGATCTTTACACCTGTCTTTCGGGCTTCTTCGGCAGCTGAATTTACGACGTTTCTAAGTACACGTATTGGCAGCCCTTCTTCAATTATCAGGGAAAATGAGAGGTATAGCGGTTCGGCGCCGCACATTGATACATCATTTACCGTGCCGCATACGGCGAGCTTTCCGATATTACCGCCGGGAAATTCAAGTGGATCTACGACGAAACTGTCGGTCGAGAAAGCGAGCCTGCCCGGCATCTCCGGCAGTACCGCGCCATCACACATCGCGTCCAGTTCCGGGTTATTGAAAGCAGGACGGATGATCTCGTCGATAAGCTGAGATGTTTTTGTTCCGCCACTCCCAAAATCCAATGTAATAAGTTGATTGTCTGAAAGACTTCCCATATTGAACCTCATTTCTCATATATACTTGCACAAATCGGAACATGTTTCTGGAAAATTCAACTTTCATATTTATATGCTGCAGCGCATGAGCCTTCGCCTGAGACCATGCATGGGCCGACGGGATCTGATGGGGTGCAGACCTTGCCGAACATCGGGCATTCATGCGGAGTGATGATACCGCGCAGCACATCGCCGCATCTGCATGATGTGGAAATGAGAGGTCCAGTCGGATCATATCCGAATCTGGCTGCGGCATCAAATTTACGGTATTCTTTTTTTATCGCAAGACCGCTCAGCGGGATCTCACCAAGACCGCGCCACGAGCTGCTGCAGGGTTCAAAAACTTCATCAGTGATTTTCTGAGCTGCAGTATTTCCGGCAGAAGAAACGGCACGGGTATACTCGTTAACGAGCCGGGGTGCTCCGGTACTTATTTGCCGGCAAAGCTCATAAACTGATGCCGCGAGATCTTCAGTCTCGAATCCGGCAACTACGGCGGGAAGTCCATATTCTTTCGGAAGAAATGAAAAGGCGTCAGAACCGGTGATAACTGCGACATGACCCGGGCAGAGAAGACCATCAACACAGCACTCTGGGTCGTCAAGGATCGCGCGGACTGCCGGCGGTGTAAGCTTAAGAAGACTGAGTACGGAAAAGTTCTTAAGATGCATGGCGGAAGCTTCCTTGATAAGTACGGCGGTTCCGGGAGTAGTCGTTTCAAAGCCGACAGCGATAAAAATGACATTCTTGTCAGGATTTTGCGTGGCAATACCTAGGGCATCTATCGGAGAATAAACCATTCGGATATCACAGCCTTCGGACTGCGCCGATGCGAGACTGTGACCTTTTTCAGAGCCCGGGATGCGAAGGAGATCGCCATATGACGACAATATCACGTCAGGAAGCTTTGCGATCCGTAATATCTCATCGAGCGCTTCTGAAGGAGTGACACAGACCGGGCATCCGGGACCGGAGATCAGCTGTACGCTGCCTGGCAGGACTTTCTTCAGTCCGCATTCAGCGATCGCCATGGTGTGAGTACCGCATACTTCCATGAGACGGATCGGATGATCAGCGTTATGACCGGGAAATGTCATGTCTTTTATTTTGTTGATGAACAGTTCCGGGTCAGTTTTATTTGTTCTCATAATCTTCTTTGAGTGCTTCCTCTACTTCATGGATTGCTTCAAGATTTTCAAGAGCCTGTTTTTCTTTTAATATCTCTATCGCAAATCCTGCGTGAACGATAACGTAATCACCGGCTTTGACCTGCGGAACGAGATCGAGGCGCACATTCCGGCGGATGCCATCCATCTCACAGATGCCGTCATTTTCTTTTTTTTCTATAAGTTTAAGCGGAACAGCTACACACATGATTATTCATCTCCTGATCAATCCTGGTTTTCTGATTTCGTATATATGGAATTGCGCGAGCTTCCAAGGGAATAGAAGCAATCGCAGCGTTATAACAAGTCAAGTCAGTCAAGTCCGAAAAAGTGTGTAAATTGTTCTCAGTTGAAAATGATTGGCAATACAGTATTCTGATGTAAACACCTTTTCTATACTGTATTTTTGATTTCGATTTTATCCTTCAAAAAAATCATACAGTATTTTTGATTTGAATTGTTACAGATACTGTATTTTTTGTGTGAATCAAGGGGTCAATACCTCGAAAAATCATTCTGATAAAATAAAATACAGTATATATGAACATTTATGTTGCATTTACTGCAATTTTTGGAGACAGACCCCCTTAATGTTTTTTTAATTACAGTATAGGAGCTGACTTTTTCTATAGATACTGTATCGCATTTTACCGTAAACATTTCTTGATGAAAAAATGCAGTATAAATGAGGCATACACCTACAGGTACTGTAACAATTTTACATGATTCAACACACGTAGAAATTCAAGAATGTTATGTCAACCGCAACAAGAAGGTTGAAATTGCATCAAAAGTCAACATAGTTTACCCATATGATGCATAATACTATCATCAAAGTGCACTAGTCAAAATAGCCATGATACGTGTATCTAAATTAACGACGATGTACATGTTGAAAATAAGAGTAATAGCTATTTTGTCGTGATGCGGTGGGCAGCGATCGCGAGCTGACCGAGAGAAATGCCTTCGTCGCATGTTGAAACGCGTTTGTGAGTAAACACCTTGAAATCGCACGCCTCAAGTTCTGGAACGATCAGTCCAAGCAGGTGAGTGTTGAGGAACACGCCGCCGGAAAGTACAACACGGTTAAGACTCGGGTCAAGTTCACGAGCTCTCTGACACATCATAACACCTGCGCGTGCAATATACTTGTGAAAAATAGCGGCGTAGAGGGAAACCGCCATGACTATTCCCTTCGTCATGACGGAAACAAGTGAGCGTATAAGCTCTCTTGTATCAAGTCTGTATATACCTGCTGCATCAGTATAGAATACTGGTTCTGGACATTCAATACCCTTAAGAGCAGTATAGGAACCGGATTCCGACAGAAACGGGTCAGCAAGTGCTTCAAGCAGTACAGCGCCCTGACCTTCATAGGATACTGTGCCGCAGCCGGTCAGCAGCGAGTATATGCCGTCAAACAGTCTTCCCATTCCGGAACTGTCCATGCAGCCGGTACCGGAAGTGATCATATCAGTGAGTATGCTACTCGCGCTTACATCACATGTATCAGTATTCCTGTTGCGTCTGTCATGCACGTTCGCGTCAGTCAAATGGAACAGGTGATATGCGCTCTCAGGTATTCCTGCATCGACAGCGAGCGCCAATGCGATACGTCTGATCTCTTTGACTGCGGTGTCTCCGCCTGCAAGCTTAATAGGTCTGATCGAACATACACGTTTAAAATCATTATAATCGCCGACAAGGCATTCCCCGCCCCAGATCGTGTTATCGGAGCCAAGACCGGTTCCGTCCCATGTGAGGGCGATACATGCGCCGTCAAGACCGTTGTCTGCCATACACGAAGCCATATGCGCATGATGATGCTGAACCTTAAGAAGTGGCAGGGTCTTAAGTTCATTTTCAGCATATGAAGTTGACATATAATCAGGATGAAGATCACATACAGCGTAGCGCGGGCTTATGCCGAAAAGATTTTCAAACCGCGAGATCTGATTTCTGTAATGATCATACGTTTCGATATTTTTAAGGTCGCCGATGTGCTGGCTTATAAAGACTTCGTTTCCGCGTCCCAGTGCAAATGAAGCTTTCTGTTCGGAACCGAGTGCGATGATCCCGTCACAGTCACGGCCCATGATAACTGGCTGCGGCGCGTATCCGCGGCTTCGTCTGATAAAATAAGTCTTATGGTCATAGATTCTTACAAGGCTGTCATCGCATGGTGATACGATATCGCGGTCATGAAAAAGAAATCCGTCAGCGATACCTGCAAGCCGCCGTTTCGCCTCATCATTTCCGGTGCATATCGGACAGTCCGAAATATTGGCGCTCGTCATCACGAGCATGTCAAAACCGTTGCCGCTATAGGCGTTATGCATTAGTTCTTCATATTCAGAATCTGAATAGTCACGTTTATCAGTACGTTCAGGCTTTTCGCTTTCATATGGAGTCTTTTCAAACAGCAGCACGTGAAGCGGCGTATATGGGAGCATAACCCCGAGTTCAGGCGTTTTTGAGAGCCAGCTGAATGAATCAGGGTCTTTTTTTCTAAGAAGCACGATCGGGCTCCTTGCGCTCTTAAGGAGTTTTTCTTCATCGGAGGTAACATTGCATATTTTGCGAACCGTGTCGATGTCACGGCACATGACCGCGAGCGGTTTTTCTTCTCGGTGTTTGCGTGACCGGAGGCGCATTACGGCATTTTCGTCATCGGCTAGACACGACAGGTGGAAGCCGCCGATTCCCTTTACTGCAAGGACTTTTCCGGAAAATAAAAGACGTCTTGCGTCATACAACGCTTTGTCGGAATCCTTATCACTGACAGATGCTAAATGTGAGTCAGAATATAAATCAGTGATATCGGCAGTTGGCTTAGCAGCATCTGTTGCTGAGTTGATTCCATTATCATTGGGGAATTCATAGTAGAGCCCAGGTCCGCACGCAGGGCACGCGACAGGCTGTGCGTGATATCTGCGGTTGCCTATATCTTTATATTCTTTGGCACATTCACTGCACATAGGAAATGAAGACATGCTTGTATTTATGCGGTCATACGGAACCGTGCGGATGATGGAGAATCTGGGTCCGCAGTTTGTACAGTTGATGAATGGATAACGATAATGTCTGTCCGAAGGGTCTAGAAGTTCACGTCTGCAGTCGTCACATATCCCGATATCAGGGGAAACAAGAGTATTCGGAGATCCGTCCTTGCTGTCAAGAATACGGAAATCCGTATATCCTGCATTGATATTGTCTCTGGTCACAGAGATATTTTCAATGACCGCAAATGGCGGAGCCTGTTCTTTTATTTCCCGGACAAAAGGTTCGGAGACTTTTGCAGAACACTCTATATCAAGTTCGAGACCGTCGGAAGTGTTACATACAGTTCCGACGATCCCGAATCTTTGTGACAGTCTGTGAAGGAAAGGTCTGAATCCGACACCTTGGACAATTCCCGTTATTATTATATGGAGGTGTACCATTTATTCAGTCTTTCCGGCCGGTGTGCCCGTAGTGGCCGCAACATCTACAGGTTTAGCAGGTGCAGCTGATGAAACAGGTGCAGTCGTTGCAGCAGGTTTAGCAGAAGAGGCGGGTGCAGCAGGTGTGGCAGGTGCAGCAGCACCGCCGGCGGCAGCTTTGCGCTTGGCTTCGGCAGCAGCCTTCATCGCCGCGATCTGCTCGGGTGTGAACTTCGGCGGAGCCTTTTTATAGACAGTTCCTTTTATCAGAAAGTCTTCAGGTTTTGTGCCTGTGATCATATAGTCATCAGTAAGCGTGATAGCTTTAGTCGAGCAGAAGTCAGCACAGAGGCCGCAATAAGTGCAGCTAGTCATGTCCCATGTAAATTCGATCTTCTTGTCACCTTCAGCGTGACCTTCGCCGGTCGCGGGAGACTCGACTCTTGTCATGCACTGGGGGGCGCATACACGTGTACACATTCCGCAGTTCATGCATTTTGAGGCATCATAGTTTAGACGTCCTCTATAATGTTCGGCGGCTTTCGGCGGATCTCCTGCCGGAAATGCTTCGGTACTTGGCTTTTTAAACAGATTGGAAAGTGCTTTTCCTACATATGGAAGTCCTGACATCTCATGCCTCCTTATTGTCGTTATTCATAGCTTTGCGTTTCTCTTTAAGGATAGCGGCAGCCTTTAAGATTCCGTCGATTATGGCTTCGGGCTTAGGTGTGCAGCCTGCTATGGATACGTCAACATGTGTGTATTTGCTCAAGGGACCGCATATCGCATAGCTGCCCTTGAAAACATTTCCGCTGCACGGGCATGATCCTACAGAAACTACACAGAAAGGTTCGGGTACCTGTGACAGGGTTCTGATAAGTCTGTCACGGCTTTGCAGCGTGATTGGACCGGATACGAGAACGATATCAGCCTGTCTTGGGCTTCCGCAGAGTTTGCATCCTGCACGCTCAGCATCGTATTTGGGGGTCAGCGCAGCGACTATCTCGATATCACATCCGTTACAGCTTCCTGCGTTTACATGGAACAGCCAAAGACTTTTTGAGGCTGCATTATCTATCATTTTTTTAAACATGGCTACCTCTTGATAAATACTAAATCGAATATCAACACTAGTTATTTTAAAATGCAGGCTTCAAATGTATGAATTACATTTTATGAAGGAACCACATTTCAGGAAACGAAGCAATTCATATTACAATGATCGTATTCTATTTATGTATTATATCCCGCACCATACAAGGATCAGGCTTATTGCGGCAAGTCCTGCGACGATGGTCCAATAGAACTTGAATACCTGTTCAACGCGGAATCTTGCGCTGACTGCATGCGGGAGACTCATTGAAATGAATACCGTAAGCAGTGTAAATAAGATGAAAAGGATGATATCGCAAGCAACGCATCCAGTCTGGATGTTAAGGAACAGGACTACAAAAAGTGCGCTCATCATGTACATCTTTATATTGTGCATCAGTTTAAATCTTGCAAGAGGTCGTCCAGAGTATTCTGCAAGGACACCTTCACATATCTCTGTTTCAGCTTCATCTACATCGAAAGGCTGCTGACCAACTTCGCACGGGATGACGAGCAGCATCGCAATAGCTGCCGGGATCATACTCCAGTGAATGATGAGCGGCCCATCTGCTGCCTGAAAGGCGGTAATATCTGCGAGCTTGAACGTAACACCCACTGTTGTGCCATTACCTGTCACCTTGCCTACCGCAAGTAAGATAAGGACAAGTGGGAGTTCATAGCTTATCATCGATACCATCTCACGGCTGAGACCGACGCCGGCAAAAGGGCTGCCACTGGCAGCTGAACCGATGATGACCATTGTTGATGCGAGAGTGAGCAGATACAGGATAACTATAAGATCTGCCGGAGTTCCTATAAAGTTCATGCCTGCAACAGGTAGAAGTGCGCATGTAACGAGAACGCTCGCGACACCGAGTATCGGTGCGAGAAGGAACCATGTCTTATTTGATTTACGTGGAATGATCGTTTCCTTGCCTAGGCACTTCAGGTAATCATACCATGCCTGCTTTATCGGAGGTCCGACTCTTCGCTGCATGCGTGCGACCCATTTGCGGTCAAGTCCGGCTACAAGAAACGCCATAAAGAACGTGAACGCAAAACCGGGGAATATCAGCAGGGAAAATAAAAACTTACATATCTGCATGTCCTGCCTCCTATAAAAATATTATGCAGTACAGCAGCAGAATTGCACAAGCTGCGGCAGCATACATTGAATAGTCGTTGACGGTTCCTGAATGCCAGTGACGCCAGTACCTAAAGTATCCACGCCAGCTGTGCTTGAAGCCCCAGAACAGGTCACTTCCGCCAACCTGACTGTAAGAGCTTTCTTCTCCAGAGAAGAATGGCTCGTATTTTGAATCTTCGGGAGCGATCTTGACATCGAGGCCCTCTGAGAAATCTTTTGTATCTGTATCATTTGCGGGTTCAAACTCAGGTTTTTTCTCAGGATCATATGAAGGAGCAAGTGTCTTTCCGACACTCTTATTTCCCATGACAGAGAAAAGAGCGACGCCGCATGTAGCTATGAAAAGAAGGAGCAGCCAGCTGAGCGGGCTCCATGTACCTATCATCGTATATTCGGCGGGTTTTGCTGCTACAGCAGTTCCCCCGAGCATCTGACTTATATAAGCTTCTGCATTAAGCGCAGCACCGGCGGCAGGTTTAAGGAATATATCAGCGAATCTGTCGGGAAGTACGCCAAGGATGATACATATCGCAGCGAGGATACCCATAGGTATACGCATTGAGAGCGGTACTTCTTTTGCATTTGCACATTCCGGACGAAGCTGTCCGAAGAATACGCTCTGTGAAACTTTTACAAATGACGCAAGAGTCAGGATAGATGTAATAAGAGCAACGATCGCGGCAAATACAAAGAAGAAGTTGCCTGTTTCCTGACCGTGTTCAAATGCTGCCTGATATATCATCCATTTTGAAGCGAATCCGTTAAAAGGCGGTATGCCTGAGATAGCAGCGGCTCCGATGAGGAATAGAGCTGTGGTATGCGGCATCTTCTTGGAGAGTCCGCCAAGATGGTTAAGATCAAGGCTTCCGGTCGAATACTGAACAGCACCTGCGCAGAGGAAGAGAAGACCTTTGAATATCGTGTGGTTTACAGCGTGGAAGAGACCGGAGCTCATGCCGAGCGCAGTTCCGAGTCCGATCGCCGTTATGACGTATCCTACCTGGCTTATCGAATGGAAGGCAAGGAGACGTTTGAAGTTGTGCTGGTTAAATGCCATTGTGACGCAGACGAACATAGTGATGCATCCGAGCAGCGTTATGAGCATCTGAATGGCAGGCTGATCAAAGTTGCGGTATAGAATATAAACTACACGGATTATGCCGTATACACCGCATTTTGTAAGTACGCCTGAGATCATCATCGAGACAGGTGCGGGAGCTACTGCGTGGGCATCTGCTGCCAGAGGCTGGAACGGGAACAGGAAAGCTTTGCTCGCAAATCCTGCAATGAGGAATGCGAATGCAGCGCCTGTAACGATGTTCTGATGACCGGGAAGCAGATTTGCTATCTGAGCAAGATTCAGTGTGTGGAGCTGAGCATATACAAGTATCACGCCGGTAAGGACACATGTAGATCCGATCGAACCGACAACGAGATATTTGAACGCACCTTCAAGTGCACCGACTTCGTCGTTTCGAAATGCGGTGAGCGCGACGGAAGTGAATGTCATGATCTCGACCATTACGAATATGTTGAACAGATCGCCTGAAAGCACGAGACCGAGAACGCTGCCGCCGAGCATAAGGAACAGTGTGTAGTAATTAACAAGGCTGTCATCGCGGTTCATATATGTGAAGCTGTATATACCTGCGATAAAGAGCGCTACAGTTACGATAAGTCCGAAGAAAAGGCTGAGCGCATCGACTTCGATGCCGATACCGATCGCCCATCCGGCGGTTGGCTTCCATCCGCCCATCCAATAGCTGATGACCTGTCCGTCGATCATTATCGGACGGATAAGGAGTATCATCAGGATCAGAGGGATACTTAGGACTATAGTCGTTACGATGTTTCTTGCAAGTGTGCTTTTACGACCGACAAGTGAAACGAGGAATGCGCCGATGAAAAGCGTCATTATGGAAATAATAGGATAACTGTTCATCAGCCTCTAAGCCTCCTGATCTCTCTTGTATCAAGTGTTCCATAGTGCTGGTACATCTTTACGACCAGAACAAGGCTCATTGCTGTTATGCAGGCACCGATAACGATGCTTGTAAGTGTGAGAGCCATAGGAACGGGATCGACAAATACAGTTCCGGGGACGATCTCGCTTCCGGTAAAGATGGGAGCGGTACCTCCGTTTGTTGCGCCGATAGCGACTATAAGCAGATTTGTGCCGTAATCGGTAAGTGACATTCCAATAACGATCTTGAAGAGATTATGCTTCGCGATCATACAGTAAAGTCCAAGTACAAGGAAGAAGAATGAAACAATGTAAGTAAATGTCATATTCATATCAGTCGTCATCCTCCTCGTCATCGCTGCCTGCAGGTTCGTTCATATCAGGGTTAGGGTCACTTCTGTCTGATGCAGTGAGCATACCGAGCATCATTATAAGGAGACATCCGATACCGGCCATTACGTGGTATCCGACTGCATCGTTCATGATGACTGCGGTTTCGATGTGAAGTGACGAGATAACAAAATTGTATGCAAAATCAAGACCAACAAATATTCCAAGGAGACCGACTACGATATACATGATCTCAGCAACGGTTTCCGATGAATGAAGGAAACCCTGATGGAACTCAGAACCTATCTTCTGTCCGCCGTAAGCGAGGAATACGAGAAGGACTGCAGATGCTATAAGCACGCCGCCCTGGAAACCGCCGCCCGGAGATGAGTCGCCGTGAAGGACGACATAACCGCCGAATACGCATGAAAGCGGAAGAAGCAGATTTGCGGCATATCGTACGACGATACTCTGAATGCCGTTCTTATTTTCACACGTAACCTCATCATAATCCGTGTTCTTTCCTTTTTTCTTAGTCTCATCTATATTGCATGAAGCTTTTTCTGCGATATCTGTATCTTTCGGAAGCTTTTTATGCTTGGGATCGCGAAGGATCACAAGGCTGCCGCAGAGTGCTGCGATAAGGATGAAACTCTCTCCCATCGTATCATAACCTCTGAAATTGAAGACAACGCTGAAACATACGTTTAAAGCATTCGTTAGAGCATTATTTTCGGAAACGATAACAGATGCTATACCGTCGGCACCGCTCAGGTCGTACGTTTTCGGATCCTGTTGTATCGCAGATACCTCGACATTTCCATTAAATGTAGGCGGAAGGGAGGCGAGTTTGACTGATACGATAACACCGATCACCATAGTCAGGATAAGAGCGAAGACAGTCTCGTACAATCTGCGCCCGTGCATCTTTTCTTCCGGTTCTACAAGGCATTCCGGTTCATTGAATCTCATCATTCTTTGTCATCCCCCTTTCCGATGACTCTTCTGAGAGCTACTATATAGAGCACTGTACCAAGTACAGCGCCGACTGCTGCTTCTGCAATGGCGACATCGGGTGCCTGCAGGAGCAGAAATTCAACTGCCATAAAGCTTCCTGCGGCTCCGAGACCGATTACAGAGTCTATGATCTTGCGTGCAGCGACAGCGACAACGCCTGCGCACATCGCACCGATCAGGACTATTATGCTTAAGACATGGAACAGTTCAGCATTTATCATGACCGTCCTCCTTATAATCATCTTTTGCGAATCCGTCAGGTCCGGGTCTGTGACCGCGTCTGTAGTCACCGCGCATAAGCGAATGACCTGAGATCGCGCTTGTTATCATGATAAGAAGCATTATGATTATCACCTTGACGATAACGACCGGTGCAAGATGATTTGATATCGCGTAGACAAGACCGGCTACACATGCGCCGATAGCTCCTAGAGTCGTGATACATGTTGAAGCCTGAAGCCTTGAAAAGAACTCAGGGAGTTTCAGGATACCGATGACTCCGACCAGTGTATAAAAGATCCCGATAGCAAGGAAGATGATGATGAGAATCGTACTAATTGTCATGTCACATCCTCCTTTCAAGGTATCTTGCGACGAATACAGTGCTGATGAATCCGAGAAGCGCTGTGACTATAGCGATATCAAGGTAGATAGCTCTATTGGAATAGAGCGAATAGAAAACGAGCATAAGGCATGCGATCGAATCGATCATATCCATCGCGATCATACGATCGGCTGCCGAAGGTCCTTTAACGAATCTGATAAATAAAAGAAGTGCAAGGACTGCGAAAACGATGGCGCCTATGATAAGCAAAGTGCTTGATTTGATCATCTCCATATCCTCCCGATCCATCTCTCAAAACGTCCCTTTATCATCTCGCCGGCCTTTTCGGGATCTTCAGTCTCCATATCGATCCAGTGGATATAGTAGAAATATCTGTCGCCTTCGCGGCTGATATCCATAGTTATGGTCCCGGGAGTCATCGTGATGCAGTCCGCAAGATTTGCAAGTGCATAGCGGTCTGTGATCCCTTTGACTTCAAGCTTGATGATACCCTGTTTCAGGGGTTTGTTAGAAAATACAGTTTTAACCATTCCGTTATTTGCTTTGATAAGTTCCGGAAGAAATACGAATATCCAGAAGAAGAGCAGCATTACAAGACGTACGGGATTGAGCATCTTGATCGTATTGTCGCCGTGTCCCGAAAAATAGTTCATACAGAAAAGAGCGGAGACGGTACAGACAATGGCGCCGAATATAAGTTCTTTCGGAGCGAGCGACATTGTGAGCAGCAGCCAGAAGACTGCGCATATTATGAATGTGGAGATAAAAGATACTGCCTTGTTATTTTTCATTTGTCACCTCATCGATCATTCCCGTCATCCAGGAGAGAAGATCATCAAGACTCTTATCGTCTTTTGATGAAACGCGGAATACGGAAGCTTTCGGATTTACACCCTTTTCATCGGATTCGACGCGCTTGTCGTCAAATTCGAAATAGGGCATCATATCATATTTGTTCATGACAAGAGCATCACAGGTTGAGAACATCAGCGGATATTTCGGAACCTTGTCATCACCTTCGGGAATCGAAAGCACTGCGATCCTGAAAGATTCTCCGATGTTGAACTCTGCCGGGCACACCAGGTTTCCGATATTTTCGACAAATAAGATATCTAGCGTATCTAAGTCGAACTGAGGCAGGATGTGGTTTATGCTCTCTGCTTCGATGTGACATGCGCCGTCGGTATCGAGCTGAACGACAGGTATACCGAGCGCATCTATCTTGTCGGCGTCTATCTGACCGGCGATATCGCCTTCGATGACACCTATACGGTATCTGTCACGCATACGCGCGATGATAGAAGTGATGAGTGTAGTCTTTCCTGCACCCGGACTTCCCATTACATTGATAAGACACACCTTGTGATCGGAGAGTTTCTTTTTGACTTCATCGCTGACGTCTTCGTTCCACTCCATGATCTGGTGCATGACTTTGATCTCCATGATAGTGAATACTCCTTATATTTGATATAAAAAAACCCATGAGGCCAAACGTACTATACGTTATGAAAAGCTATCGTTATTTCAAAATTGATAGAATTGCAGCGTGATTCAGGCTATATATGAATTATCGAACCTGAGTCAGTCGGCATCTATGCTCTCTACGTAGAATTCCCTGCCTGTTATCATCTTAAGATCTGTTGAACCGCATGCGGTGCATGAGATATGAAGCTTATCGACTGTGCCCTTCCACCCGCATGTTCTGCACATCATGGTGACGGGTGTCCGGCGGAATGTTATCTCAGCGCCTTCCGCGATAGAGCCTTTTGATGCGATCTCAAAATATTCTTTCATTATCTGTGGGACTACATCACTGTAGGCTCCCATGACTATACGTATCTTATTTACCCTGGTAGCGTCACCGCTGTTTGCGGCATCCAGAACGATCTTAAGCACTTGCTCGGTGATGGCCATTTCGTGCATAAACGGTCACACATCCATGCAGCTGAAGCACGGGTCTATCGAAGCGACGATAAGTCCTGCATCAGCGACGGTGTTGCCCTTAAGCATTGTCGGGATAGTCGGTGCGTTCTTGAATGTAGGAACGTGAACGCAGAGTCTCTTATTTGTCTGACCGCCATCTGTCACTACTTTATAGATAAGCTGACCGCGGGGCGCCTCGTGACGGGCAGTGAATTCACCCGCAGGAACACGCGGTATCTTATTTCCGTTATTAAGAGCGCCATCAGGAAGGTTCGAAACTGCCTGACGGAGTATCTTGATGCTTTCGAAGATCTCAAGTGCACGGACTACGACACGTGCATATACATCGCATGAATCACATGTGCAGACTTTGAAATCAAAATCATCATATGAAGAATAAGGCGCATCGCGTCTGATATCTGTATCGATTCCTGAAGCTCTGGCGTGAGGGCCGATGGCACCTATGCGGATCGCGTCATCATGTGTAAGGACGCCGACACCCTTTGTACGCATAGCGATAGTCTTGTCGGTCGTGAGAAATTCGGTGATGCGTTTCATCTTTTCTTCTGTCTCGTCACAGTATGTGAGAAGAGCGCTGCACTTTTCGGGAGTGATGTCACGTCTTACACCGCCGACTATGTTCATCGCATAATTGACACGGTTTCCGGTAAGCGTCTCAAGCATCTTCATTGTATCTTCACGGTCGTCCCAGATCTGCATGAACATGCTGTCGTGGCCGATGATATGACATGCGACACCAAGCCACAGAAAATGAGAGTGTATCCTTTCAAGTTCCTCTATTATGTCGCGGATATATTCTGCTCTTTTTGATACTTCAAGCCCGGCGATCTGCTCTATACATCTGCAGTAAGTCCAGGCATGGCTGTGAGAACATATGCCGCAGACACGTTCTACGAGCGTGATGGTCTGAATGAAATTGCGGTCCTGTGCGAGCTTTTCGATACCGCGGTGATTGTAGCCGATGAAGACCTCGGCATCTTTGATCTTTTCCCCATCTACGGTAAGCTTTACGTTTACAGGCTCTTCCAGAGAAGGATGATATGGACCTATAGGAATTGTATAACTCATATTTGACCCCGTTTCCGCACATTTATATGCGTAGATATAATAATTATAGATAAATTCATACATACTATAGATAATGACATATTGCAGATAAATTCGTACATACTACAGATAATGATATATTGCATATAAATTCATACATACTACAGAAAATGACACAACTAATAACTATAGATAAAGATATAATATTGATAAAGTCGTAATGATGATTGGTAAAATTGTATACAAAATACCAAAAACAATAAATGCACACATGTAATAGTATATAGATAATATTTTATATTTCAATAATATCTATGTATTATTAATAAAACAATGTGATGTGGATCAGTTTTTTTTGATACGTTTATCATTAATGTAACTGAATTAAGATCGAAATCTACATATCGAAATACAAGTATCGGGATCTAAGTATCGGGCCTGAGTATTGAAACTAAGTATCGGGATCTAAGTATCGAGCCTGAGTATTGAAACTAAGTATCGGGATCTATGAATTGAGTCTAAGTATTGAGATCCGCATAAAGATGACGATCACATCATATATCTGTCTTATAACTTATACCATCGAATACATTTTTATTTATTATAACAGAGCATATCATAAAATCACGTAAAAATTAATCAAGTTTTTGGCGGCTGCATATCTTTGGCAGATCGCTAGATTAAGAAGACCATAGCGGCGGTAAAGAAAAACTCTGTCCCGCAAGCGGAACAGAGCTGTCTTTTAAGATCCGGTAAAATAGTTCTTAGTGCGCTGCTTATAATGTACACGACATATGTACATTTGGCAGAATCATCCCTGTGTTATAGCCTGTACAGGGCACTGTGAAGCGCATGAACCGCAATCAAGGCACTTAGAAGGATCGATCTCATAATGAGAATCGCCCTGGCTGATAGCCTCTGCGGGACACTGTGATGCACATGAACCACAGCTGATGCAAGAATCACCTATTACGTATGCCATAGTATATACCTCCATTATTATAATGAAATAGATAAGGAAACAGCCGGCACTCTTTCACTTATATAATGAAATAACACCGACACGTTGTTTTATTGCCTATTAAATATAATATAAATTTTCCGTATTATCAAGTAGTTTATGTCAGTATCTTTTCACTTGTACAGATCGGATTTTCGGCTTCGTCTCAGACGGGATCGGTTTGTGATCATATTACAGTCAGGGATACAGTCAGGGATACAGTCAGGGATACAGTCAGGCTTATAGAATTGCGGGAGTTTTCGAAGAAAACGAAGCAATTTGTAGCATCATAACACAATTTCTGATTTTGACACTCACTTCATAAAATACATGTATATGAGAAAAAAATTCATACCACATGCACAGATTGCCTCAAAAAAAGTCATTTTAGATATCAGGTACATGAGTAGGAAGAGGAGCATAGATTTGACATGTACAAAAGAAGAATTTTATCTGTAGATTAGAGGTGAACTGCTCCCCATGTCAAGGACAATCGTAAAAAAAATAACATGCATTTTTAGACTTTCATCAATGACGGATATATCCCTTTAATCTTATAATCGTAAAATTTATTAGGAGATAACTGCATGAGTCCCATCTGATACCTATCTTTGTTATAGTAGTCGATCCAGTCTTCAATCGTATCACTGGCATCATGAAATGTTCTCCATTTTTTCATCTTATCCTTTATCTCATCTTTCATATGTCCAAAAAAACTTTCCTGTGGTGCGTTGTCCCAGCAGTTCCCTCTTCGTGACATTGATTGGATGAGTCCATAGTTACCTATCAATTCACGGAATTGTACACTGGTATAGTGGCATCCCTGATCAGAATGGATATATGTCTTGTCATTAATTGATGCACCATGTTCACGGATGAGCTGATCGACAGTTTCAAGCACAAATGCCACCTCTAGCGATTCACTCAGTTTATGTGCCAACACCTGCATTGTATAGGCATCGATTATGACTGACAGATAACAGAAATCATGTCCTATCGGAATATATGTGATATCCGTCAGCAGTATCGCACGTGCACCATGTACTTTGAATTCACGTTTAACGCTGTTGTCCGCTACAGCGTTGGTTCTTAATGCTTTTGCCATTCGTCTGTAAGGATTAGCTTTTCTTATCGGGCAATACAGTCCATATTTGCGCATAAGACGCCGGATCTTCTTTTGATTCATCACGACACCTTCGTGTTTCAGACGCATGTATATACCACGTACACCCTTGTCATATCCACGGAATAGATATGCTTTCTTGATCAGTCCAAGATCGATCAGGTCTCGTTGCTCCTTTTGATCATGCCATCTGATATGCGCATCTTTTCCTTTTAGCCACTTATAATATCCTGAGCGTGACACGTTTAATGCAGCACACATCTTGCTTAGTGGAAGGACATTATACTGATCATCTGTTGTAGCTCTTATCAGCTCGTAGACGGCTTGCGTTCTGTCTTGTACTGTTGATCCAGATGCGAAATTTTTTTTAGAAACTCGACTTCCTGCTCCAAACGCATTACGTGATCCTGCAGTTCTTTTATTGAGGCAGCGGTATTTTTTTTCGATAGTTCTTTTTCACGTTTGGCTTCCTTGGATATACCAGTTTCGTGTAGACCTTTATCTGAAACTGATTCCCGACGTATGCGCAGTATTATACTGTCTATCCGCCCCTTACCAAAAACAGCGGGATTATAGCCCGCTTTGCGGAGCGCTTTTGGTATCGTCATTCCTGGCTTCGATACTTCTGTAAGGATGAACTTCTTAAATGCGACAGTGAACCTGATTGCTTTATCGTTGACACTGAGTGTGAATGGGTTTGCATTAAGAAGCATCTGGTCTTCTTTACTAAATGGATGTCTGCTCATATATACTGCCTTTCTGATCTATTTATACCACGATCATCAAGATGACAGTCTGTTTTGTAAAATGTTCATTCAGTACAGATGCATGTTCAGGTAAAAACTAATGTCCACTGAATGGGCGCAGCCACAAAACTTAAGAAAAAAGCATGTGATTCATAATTTGAACTGTCCACTCTATAGGGTACAGTTTAATGATAATAGGAGCAAAATGTGCATGTCACATGTGAAAAAAAACTCCTGCACATGTACTGAACATAAGTCATCATGATTTAGCAGAAAATACATATGCAATATGAAGAATCTTTAGCCAGGTACACATAAGCCAAGTACACATAAGCCAAGTACACATAAGCCAAGTACACATAAGCCAGGTACACATAAGCCAGGCACATATAGGAACAAGTATAATTAGTATGCACAAAATCTTACTAGGTCATACTGTTAAGAGAAAAGAAATCGTCAAACAGCGGAAAATGACTGGTGTAAAATCGAGGAAAGTACGATAAAAAGTACAAAAAGCGGACTGCTTTAACATTGACACTGTTATTACTGCATGATAATATGAAAAAAACGGTATAAAATATATTAAAAATGCCTATATGCGGATCGATTTTCAAGTGATTTTTGAAGAAATTATCCGTATACGGGTATTTGTGTCCGTTTGTTTAGATCAGTCGAGTCTACTCTGAAGGGCTTGGCTGTTAATCACAGGCTTTTGAAGCTGTGGCAAATATTATCAGGCAGGAGGTAAATCATGGCAAGAAAAATGAAAACGATGGACGGCAACGAAGCTGCTGCATATGCATCTTATGCGTATACAGATGTCGCTGCGATCTATCCCATCACACCTTCATCTGTTATGGCTGAACATACAGATGAGTGGGCAACGGCCGGAATGAAGAACATCTTCGGTCACACAGTTCAGATTACAGAGATGCAGTCTGAGGCTGGTGCATCAGGCACAGTTCACGGTTCACTCGTAGCTGGCGCTCTTACATCGACTTACACAGCATCACAGGGTCTTCTTCTTATGATCCCGAACCTTTACAAGATCGCCGGAGAAAGACTTCCCGGTGTATTCAACGTATCAGCACGCTGCGTAGCTTCACATGCACTTAATATCTTCGGTGATCATTCCGATGTTTATGCATGCCGCCAGACAGGTGTTGCAATGCTCTGCAGTTCAAGTGTTCAGGAAGTTATGGATCTGACACCTGTTGCATACTGCTCAGCTATCGAAGGAAAACTTCCTTTCATCAATTTCTTTGATGGTTTCCGTACTTCTCACGAGATACAGAAGATCGAAGTATGGGATTATAAAGATCTTGCAGATATGGTCGATAAGAAGGCTATTGATGATTTCCGTAAGGGAGCACTTAACCCGAATCATCCTTGCCAGATGGGCTCAGCTCAGAATCCGGATATCTTCTTCCAGACAAGAGAAGCCTGCAACCCTGCTTATGATGCTATGCCTGATATCGTTCAGGGATACATGGACAAGGTTAATGAAAAGCTCGGAACAAAGTACAAGCTCTTCAACTATTATGGCGCTAAGGATGCCGAGACAGTAATCATCTCAATGGGATCAGTTAACGACACAATCGAAGAGACTGTAGATTATCTTGCTAAGAAGGGCAATAAGGTCGGCGTTATCAAAGTCAGACTTTACAGACCTTTCTCTGCTAAAGCACTTATCGCTGCTATCCCGAAGACTGTTAAGAGAATCGAAGTCCTTGACAGAACAAAGGAACCCGGATCAATGGGCGAGCCTCTCGCACTTGATGTCGTAGCAGCTCTTAAAGGATCAAAGTTCGATGCAATCCCTGTATTCTCAGGCCGTTACGGCTTAGGATCAAAGGATACGACACCTAACCAGATCGTTGCTGTATTCAATAACAAGACTAAGAAGAAGTTCACTATTGGCATCACAGATGATGTTACTAACCTTTCTCTTGATGCAGGCAAGCCGCTCGTTACGACACCTGAAGGAACTATCAACTGCAAGTTCTGGGGTCTTGGCGCTGATGGTACTGTCGGAGCAAACAAGAACTCTATCAAGATCATCGGTGATAACACCAACATGTATGCACAGGCGTACTTCGATTATGATTCAAAGAAGTCCGGCGGTGTTACAATGTCTCATCTGAGATTTGGTAAAAAGCCGATAAAGTCAACATATCTTATCCACCAGGCAAACTTTGTAGCATGCCACTGCCCGGCTTACATCCATAAGTTCAACATGGTACAGGAACTTGTAGACGGCGGCACATTCCTTCTTAACTGCCCTTGGACAGAGAAGGAACTTGACAAAGAGATCCCTGGTCAGGTAAAGAAGTTCATCGCTGATCACAAGATCAAGTTCTACATCATCAACGGTTCTAAGATCGGTGTTGAAGTAGGTATGGGCCCGACAAGGATCAATACTATCCTTCAGTCAGCATTCTTCAAACTGGCTAAGATCATCCCTGAAGCAAAGGCTATCGAATTCATGAAGGCTGCAGCAAAGGCTACGTACGGCCGTAAGGGCGAAGAAGTCGTTAAGAAGAACTGGGCTGCTATAGATGCAGGCGCAGATCCGAAGAACGTTATCGAAGTCAAGGTTCCCGAAGCATGGAAAGATGCTAAGGATGAAGGACTTGATTTCAAGGATGTCAAGGGAAGCAGAAAAGATGTTGTTGATTTTGTTAATAACATCCAGAATAAAGTATCAGCACAGGAAGGCAATACACTTAAGGTTTCAGATGTAGCTCCTTACGCAGATGGTTCAACACCTTCAGGCGCAGCTGCATTCGAGAAACGTGGTATCGCAGTCAATGTTCCTTCATGGGATTCAACAAAATGTATCCAGTGCTCATTCTGCTCATTTGTATGTCCTCACGCAGCTATCCGTCCTGTCGCTATGACAGAGGCTGAAGCCAAGAAGGCACCTGCTGGAATGAAGACAGTACCTATGATGGGTATGGATAAGTACAAGTTCTCTATCGCTATCTCAGCTCTCGACTGCACAGGCTGCGGTTCATGCGCTAATGTATGTCCCGGCATGAAGGGCGAGAAGGCACTTACAATGGGTGCACTTGAAAGCAATATGGGAGAACAGAAGTACTTTGATTACGGCGTAAAGCTTGATCCTAAACCTGAAGTTGTAGAGAAGTTCAAGGAATCATCAATCAAGGGCTCACAGTTCAAACAGCCTCTGCTCGAGTTCTCAGGCGCATGCGCAGGCTGCGGCGAGACTCCTTACGTAAAGCTTGTTACACAGCTGTTCGGTGACAGAATGTATATCGCGAATGCGACAGGCTGCTCTTCAATCTGGGGCAACTCATCACCTTCAACGCCTTATACGGTAAATGAAAAGGGTCATGGTCCTGCATGGGATAACTCACTTTTCGAAGATAACGCAGAGTTTGGATATGGTATGCTTCTTGCTAACAGAGCACTCCGTGACGGTCTGAAAGAAAAGGTTCAGGAAGTTGCTGAGAGCGGAAATAAAGCACAGAAGAGCGCAGCTAAGGAATGGCTTGATACATTTGCTGTAAGTGCTACGAACGGTGCAGCATCAGATAAGCTTCTTGAAGCCCTTAAGGGAGACAAGACAGCAGCAGCAAAGGATATCGTAAAGAATAAGGACTTCCTTGCCAAGAAGTCACAGTGGATCATCGGTGGTGATGGCTGGGCATTCGATATCGGCTTCGGCGGTGTCGATCATGTTCTGGCGAGTGGACAGGATATCAATATCCTTGTTCTGAACACTGAGGTTTATTCTAATACAGGCGGTCAGGCATCAAAAGCTACACCTACAGGCGCTGTAGCACAGTTCGCAGCAGGCGGCAAGGAAGTTAAGCAGAAGGATCTTGCAGCTATCGCAATGAGCTATGGTTACGTATATGTAGCACAGATCTCTATGGGTGCTGACAAGGCTCAGACACTTAAGGCAATTGCAGAAGCTGAAGCATATCCGGGTCCTTCGATCATTATCGCTTATGCACCTTGTATCAATCAGGGTATCAAAGTTGGTATGTCTAAGGTTATGGACGAAGAGAAGAAGGCAGTCGACACAGGCTACTGGAATCTGTTCAGATTCAATCCTAGCGCCGAGAACAAGTTCACTCTCGACAGCAAGGCACCTACACAGCCTTACAGCGATTTCCTTGCAGGTGAGGTACGTTATACATCACTCAAGCTCAAGAATCCGGAAAGAGCCGAGAAGCTGTTCACTAAGGCAGCTCAGAACTCAAAGGATCATCTCGAATTCCTGAACAAGATGACAGAAGTATATGACAAATAATGAATCCGATGAGGATCATTTGAAGTCATGAAGATAAGATCTAAGAAATACAGGTCTGAGAAATGCAGATCTGAGAAGTAAAGATCTAGGAAGTGAAAATCAGGGGCATATGAACTTTCGGGCTGATATGCCCCATGATTTTTCACCTATTTGTTAAATAATTATCATGCTGACATTTATATCTAGTGATGATATGATGCAAGTATAAAAAGTCAATCTGCTTTCATAGAATATCAGAACTGACTTTATTTCCAAAGGAAACGATGTAATTCGTAGTATCATAATACTCATTTTTGAAAGTCACTTCATGATATAAAATATATCGTTTTACAAGTATTTAAGTTTTGATCAAACGTAACTGAAAGAAAATGGTTTTGCGTACGCAATAGAAAGGGAATTATGCTAGAACAGGAAAATACAATATCTGATATCAAGGCTGAGATATGGATGACCGTAGCAAAGTATGCATACGAGGGAACACTGGAAGAGAAAAAAGACAGTATACCTGAGATGCTGATACCGGGTCCTCATGCGAAATTCCGCTGCTGTATATACAGAGAACGAGAGATCGTGAAACAGCGTGTGAACATGATGTTCTCAAAGAATTGGGAAGGCCGCACAAATGTTGTAAATACGATCAAAGCAGCCTGCGAGGACTGTCCGATCTCAAGATATACTGTTACGGATAACTGCCGTAAATGTGTAATGAAAGCATGTCTTCATGCCTGCCGTTTTGGAGCAGTAAGTATTGGAGAAGAACGTTCTCATATAGATCCTGCAAAATGCAAAGAGTGCGGTATGTGTGCTAAAGCGTGTCCGTACAATGCGATTGCGGATCTTATCCGCCCCTGCAAGAACAGCTGTCCTACAGGCGCGATAGAGATGGATGAGAATGGTCTGTGCGTAATCGATGAGAGTAAATGTATCAATTGTGGACGCTGCGTTAAGGCCTGTCCTTTTGGAGCGATAACAACACGTTCATTTATAATCGACGTGATCGAAGAGATAAAGTCCGGTAAGGAAGTATACGCTATGATCGCTCCTTCATGGGAAGGTCAGTATGGCCCTGATATCACGATCGCGAGCTGGAAAAAAGTAGCAAAGGATCTTGGATTTACAGACCTTTATGATGTCGCATTAGGCGGCGATCTGACTGCTTCAAGTGAAGCAAAGGAATGGGAAGAAGCATTTAAGGATCAGAGAAATATGACGACATCATGCTGTCCTGCATTCGTAAACATGATAAGAAAGCATTATCCAAAACTTTCAGAGTATATCTCTACAACAGTATCCCCGATGTGCGCTCTGTCAAGAATGATCAAGGCTCAGCATCCCGGCGCTATAACGGTATTTGTCGGACCTTGTGTTGCAAAGAAGGGCGAGACCCTCGACAAGACGCTTGAAGGTAATGCCGATTATGCGCTTACGCTTCAGGAGATAAATGCGATGATGCGTGCGAAAGGGGTCACGATCCAGCCCGCGGAAAACAACGTTCAGGAAGCGAGCACGTATGGAAAGAGATTCGGAAACAGCGGCGGTGTCACAAATGCGGTCGTTGAGTGCATGAAGGAAGATGATTTTGATTACAGTGCGCTAAAGATATGCAAAGCAAACGGTGCTGCGGAATGTAAGAAAGCACTGACTCTCATGCAGTTCGGTAAGCTTCCGGAGCAGTTCATCGAAGGCATGATGTGTGATGGCGGATGTGTAGGCGGTCCAGGATCATATCGTGAAGAAATGCTTTCCAAGAAGGATCGTGATACGCTTATCGGTCAGGCTGACGGAAGAGGTGTTCACGAAAACCTAGGTAATTTCAACACTGAGCAGTTTTCAATGTCAAGCAAGGCATCAGCTGAAGAAGCAGTAAAGCCTGAGAAATAAGAGCCGAAAAGCATTTATTAGAAAACAAGAAAGTATAGGCATGTAAAGACAGTAAAGACAGTAAAGACAGTAAAGACAGTAAAGACAAGAGCAGTTCATGTCAAATAATAATTAGAAAAAGAGACCCCCGGATTCCACATATATCATGTCGATGGAATCAAGGGGTCTTTTATTTTCCGGATAAAAAGATATGAATCGAAGTTCAATAATCATCAAGAAAACTATGTTTTCCGTCATCATCTTTATAGCAGATTATTGTCTTAAGGCTCACGTTTTCGACGCTTTTAAAGATATTTCCTTCAACAAATGGATTGCTTTTTTTAAGTTCTGCGATCAGTTTTTTTGTCTCAAGGCGTTTTGAACCAGTCTGTCCGTCAGTATGGCATGTCGTGCAGGTATCAGTGAAATGACATGCGCACTGCAGAAAATTCAGATGATTATAATCGCGCCAATGTTTTATATCATCTTCGCGGATCAGATAAAGAGGTCTTATGAGTTCCATTCCTTCGTAATTGCGGCTCCTAAGTTTAGGCATCATAGTCTGGATCTGACCGCTATGAAGCATTCCCATAAGTATTGTTTCTATAACATCGTCATAGTGATGACCAAGTGCTATCTTGTTGCAGCCAAGCCTCTTTGCTTCTTTATAAAGATATCCTCGTCTCATTCTTGCACAGAGGTAGCAGGGATTTTTCTCAACGCTATCAACAGCATTAAAGATTTCGGTCTCAAAGAACTGGATAGGTATATTCATCAGACGCGCATTATTTTCAATGACCTGTCTGTTTGCCGGACTGTATCCGGGATCCATGCATAGGAAAGTCAGTTCAAATGGGAACTTGCGGTATAACGTCAATTCCTGAAAAAGTTTTGCCATGAGGAACGAATCTTTGCCGCCGGATATGCAGACTGCAACGTGATCGCCGGGCTGCAGAAGGTCATAGTGAACTATGGCTTTGGTGAAGCGGCTGAATATATCATCATGAAATTTTCCGCGGATACTTTTTTCAATATCATCATTTCGTTTACTGCCAAGAGCTTCCTGATCACGGAAACTCTGAAGGAGCCATTCTGTATAGCCGCCGCGCAGACTATAGCAATCATATCCCATTTTCCGAAGATGTAGTGCAGGATCGATGCTGAGCTTTCCTTCACGGCAGAATATTACAAAAAAACGTCTGTGAGACGTGATATCTGAAGGAAACAGAGATGCAAGATCCGTTCCTTCCAAAGACATTATAGAATCCGGAGAGACATTTATTGCGCCCGGGATCGTACCGTGTAGAAATGATTCTTCGTCCCGGATATCGACATAAAGGATATCTTTCGGCGGCAACTCGCGGAGCTGAGAAATAGCGATCTCGCCGTGGTCATCTTCAATTTTGATTTTTGTATCATCTATTTTTTCCATGAGCATATGATACCACGAAACCGGATATCATTAAATCAGGACATCAGGAAAGATACCAGGAAACATATCAGACTATCAGAAAACATATGAGGAACATATGGGTGTCAAAAGTAGCAGTTGTGTTATGATGCTGCGATCTGTAGATCTTTTCCGCAAATTCATCGTCTGTTTTGGCGTGGATCTAAAATGAAAAAGGGGGTTGCATTTTATAGAAGTAGTGATATAGTGTGTATATGGTCACACGTAGTTCGCGAAACTATATCATGCGGCAGAACGTGACCGCCATGACAAAAGCAGAAAAGCAGATAAGCAGATAGTGAAAATATAAAATACCGTGGTGTATATCTGAAAAAGAAACGCAGTTATGCATGGTGTTACAAACCGCCTGAGTAACTGCTGTAAATGTACAGTCTTTGCAACTGCTATGAATGTACAGGATATCTGTAATGGAGGAAATATTATGAGCAGAGTAAAAGCACTTAAGGAACCGGGAAGCGCGATAACGCACTTTATAGGACTTGTATTTGCGGTGATCGTGACGATTCCGCTTCTCACGAAAGCATCAAGGACGCCGGGCACAGCCGTATGGGCATTTGCGATATACGCAGTCAGCACAATAATGCTCTATCTGGCAAGCACGACTTATCATTCATTTAACCTTACAGAGACGGTAAATACTATATTCAAAAAGATCGATCATATGATGATCTTTGTGCTTATAGCAGGGACTTATACGCCTTTCTGCATTCAGGTGATAGGCGGCAAAGAAGGATATACATTGACAGCAGTGATCTGGGCGATCGCTGCGGCAGGCATGATAATCAAGATGTTTTTTGTATTCTGCCCGAAGTGGGTATCATCAGTTCTCTATATTGGAATGGGATGGATATGTGTATTCTTTCTTAAGACTCTTATCGCAAGAATGTCGGCACCGGCATTTGCATGGCTTTTCGCCGGCGGCGTTGTATATACGATCGGCGGCATTATATATTCGATGAAGATGCCCGGCTTCAATGAAAGGCATCCGAACTTTGGTACACATGAGATATTTCACCTGTTCGTGATGGCTGGAAGCCTTTGCCATTTCATAGCGCTGTATTGCTTCGTTTTGTAATAGTTATGACGTCATAGCGCTTTAATGTGAGAGCTTCAAACGCTATATCGCTGTAATGTAAGTGATTCTGGCGCCATAGCGCTGTAATGTAAGAGCGTTACACTCCACCAAAATGAAACACGATCCCGACTACAGCTGAGCACGCGATCCATACAAGCGGATGTACCTTTTTCGTCTTTGGCACGAAGTGCGAGAAAATAAGAAGTACGACAGCAAGTATGATGTTGCCGGCAAGATTTATATCTGTGTCTTTTGTCGGGACAAATACTAGCTTTGCGACAGCAAGTCCGGCAACAGTAATAAGACCGACTGAAGCGGGTCGCAGGCATCTGAATACAGAGCTTACAAAACGGTTATCCTTAAAATTATTAAGGAGCGCTGCGATGATCACGATTATAATTATCGATGGTGTAATGAGACCAAGAGTTGCGATCAAAGCACCGGGTATTGAAGCGACGGTGAATCCGACATAAGTCGCGGAGTTGACACCGATAGGACCGGGAGTCGATTCTGAAACTGCTATCATATCAGCAAGCTGACTCTGAGTGAACCAGCCGGTCTTTACACCAAGTGCGGACAGGAACGGAAATGTAGCCATTCCGCCACCTACAGCGAACAGACCGGTCTTAAAGAATTCCCAGAATAGACGGAGGTAGATCATTTGCGGTCACCTCCTTTTTTATTTGCCGACGTATTATCAGATATTGTGCCAGGGTGCTTTGATCGGGATGAAAATACTTCGAGCAGGATCCCTGTGATGCCGGCTGCGAGAACAAAGATGACTGGGGACATATCAAAGAACCATGATAATAGCGTTACGGCAAGGAAGATGCACAAAGTAAGCGCATCCTTGACAGAACTCTTGAAGAGCTTGACTACTGCGTTAAATATGAGAATGCAGACGCAGACGCGGATGGCGGCAAATGCATTCTGTACAGCAGGCACATCCGAAAATGCTGAGATGCATCCGGCAAGTGCGCAGATAATGACGAGGGAAGGTGATACGACACCAAGAGTCGCGATTATGCCGCCCATTACGCCGTCATATTTGTATCCAATGAAAGTTGCGGTATTTACAGCGATGACACCGGGTGTGCATTGACCGATGGCAAAGTAATCAGCAAGCTCTTCGTCAGTGGCCCAGCCGCGGTCTTCAACGACTTCCCGCTGAAGTATCGGGAGCATCGCGTAGCCTCCGCCAAAAGTCATTACGCCGACTTTTGCGAATGTGATAAATAGAGTCCATAGTGATTCGTGTTTTTTCGGGGACGCATTTTCTGTATTAGTGTTGATGTTTTTTTTCATACCAAATGCCTTTCGTGTATATAGATCAATATAGCAACAGTGCAATAATGATATGGGTGTCAAAACCAGCAATTGTGTTATGGTGCGATGCTACAGCAGATTCAGGCAGCTGAGTATAAAGAGCCACAGTGTAAGTGTGAATGAGCTCAGCACGGTGGTAGCCACGCATACGCTGGCAGTAAGAGAACCCTTGTGTCCCATTTGCTTTGCCATAACGTAGCTTGCAGGGGTCGTTATCGATCCGAGCATCACAAGTATTGCGACAAGTTTCTCGCCTGTAAATCCAAAATAGACCGCAAGCGGGATAAATGCGGCAGGCAGGATAACGAGTTTGAGCATTGTCGCGATCATAGTGAGCTTTATCTCGCTAAGAGCATCTTTTCCCTTGAAACCGGCACCTATCGCAAGGAGAGCAAGAGGAGTTGTCATCCTGCCTATGTATTCAAGCCCTGAGGATGCGATCTTGGGAAGCGGTATCCGGAAGAAGCCGAAGATTGATCCGAGCACAATGCCGAGGATTATCGGGTTCGTCACTATCTTCCGAAAGCTGTGACGCAGTTTTGGCCAGAGCTTTTCGCCGTTACCTTCTTCAGTGGGGCATTCAAGGATAAGGATAAGCACTGCGAAGATGTTATAGAGCGGTACACATCCAAGGATCATAAGCCCCGACATTCCGGCGGAACCATATATAAGCTGTATAAATGCGACGCCAAGTATCGCAGCGGAAGACCTGTATGATGCCTGAACAAATTCGCCAATGAGGGACTTGTCACGTACGAATATCTTTGCTAAAGCCCAGATGACGATGATCGATACAGTCGTTGAGCCGGCACAGAACAGTACATATGGTGCGTCAAATGAACCGCGGATGTCGGTCTGCGCCATATCAAGGAATAAAAGTACTGGCAGCGCTACGTGAAACACAAGTTTATTTGCATCAGCGATGAATCCTTCAGAAAAGAAATTTTTCTTTTTTAGAAAATAGCCAAGCAGCATTATAAGGAATAATGGTATAGTGCTGTTCAGACTGAAAATAAGATTATCAAGCATGTTTATCCTTTCGTACACATAATCAGGCGGCTGAGTGAATCAATATCATAGATCCGGTCAAATAAAAACTCATCATTCAGTGTATCAATGTTGTCTTCTGAATGTTCGACCTCGCCTGAGTAGATTCGGCAGATGTCTATCATTTTATCAGATGTAAATGAGATGTCATTGCGGTGATCGTCTGTCATTTTAAGTGAAGATAGATGTGCGGCTGCCATATCTCGGATCATCAGATATGAACTGGCAGCAAACTTCGCTTTTCCGACGATATCACAATCGAAGACGGCACGCATAAAATATCTTGTAGTAAAATAAACGAGGAGCTGTTCGAACAAGCTCTCATTTTCCCGAATGTATGATGAGAACTCACGGAGTTCAATCATGTATGTATCTGAGTTCCCATCAGAAAGACTATGAACTTTGGATATGACAGAAGACCATTCATTTCCCAGGATCTCGAGTTCATCAAACGAATCAAGCCTGATTTTCAGTGCGTCAAACAGGTACGAAGATGATGCCGGAGTAAGGTCAAGAGTCTTATATATGTCATCATTTTTAATGTATTTTTTTTCAAGAACGGGAAGCGTATCGTGCAGATGCCCGGGCATTTCTTCCTCAATATTTATAAGATCCTGAACATCAGAGCAGAAATGAAGATAGCAGCACGCACGGTCTTCTATCGGAATCTTTCTATTCTGAAGTATGCGAAGTGCATCGAGCCTTACAGACTCTATGTCGTCAGAGCAGAATTCGTCATCATCTTCATCAAATTCCAGAGATTTTGTATCAGTCCCTGACGAGATCAGCTTTACGGGATCGGGGTCAGTGATAATGAGTCTGGCAGCTTCTTCACACGACATAGAAAGTGACATCTCTTCGGTGCATCCATATCGAAACGCAAAACGCGGGTACATATGACATACTCCGCACAGACTCTCTTCACCATATTCAAGACATAATGAGCAAAGTCCATTTTCATTAAGCAGAGGACATCTGCCATGTTCATCAAGAGCAAAGTGTCTGGTCTGGGCACTGACAATGATAGCGTTCCGCACGCGCTCGCCAATAGGTCCGTCAAGAGTCATATACCTTTTGTATGTTTCATCATCGATATCGATCTCCCAGCCGATGCAGCAACAGTGCGTGCATTTGTCAGCGAGACATATGAAGTTTTCATAATAATCCGGATATATTTTTCTCATTTTTTCTATTCTAAACGCTTTGAGTCACCGATACAACTGCTGTTTTCAGTCTGTAATTGATTGAAAAGACATAATCAGTGTGGCATAATCATATATGGTGTAATGGATTTAGAGTCATTTGAGTTTTTCATGCAAGCATGACAGGTGTGGCTTGCGGCCGCATAAGTATGGCTTTTGATACTTGCATCATATGATGTGGACGAACAAGGGGAAAATCTATGGGAAAAGGAAATGTCGAAAAACTAAATGAACGATTAAGTGAGCGAAAAAGGCTTGAGGCACTGAAATACCTCGGGAAACGTGGCGAGCGCGAAGCAGAGTTCATCAGAAATAAAGCAGAAGGTAAAAAGCTGCTTAAGATAAAAAAGACGATATTGCTTCATACACCGGATTACCAGCTTCCGGATCCAGACAAATTCGAGGCTATATCAGCCAGGAAGGCGGCAGTAGATACAGAAGAAGGAGTCGTATATATAACAGATGATGTTGATGTATATGCCAGCCTGGCGTCATTAGGAAAACCGGTTATCGTCTACGAAAATGATTATAATATGGGAATTGATTTTACAGGTGCGCCATATATCATTCAGGAGATAGAAGACATCCCGGAATATTATTTCAACAGGATGTATAGAAGGCTTGAGCGGATTCCATGGGATATCCTTAGAACAGACCGCCTTCTTGTAAGGGAGACAGTCCCTACAGATGTTCCGGAGTTTTATGATATCTATTCGGATCCGGAGATAACAGAATACATGGAGGATCTCGATCAGGATCCGGCGGCAGAGATACGTAAGACTGAGGAATATGCGGAGAATGCATACGACTTTTATGAATATGGAATATGGACTGTGCTCATAGAAGAGACACATGAGATCATAGGACGTGCCGGTATTGAGCAGCTTGACGATAGTGAGATCCCATCGCTTGGATTTATGATAGGAAAGAAATATCAGCATAACGGATACGCCACGGAAGTATGTCAAAAGATAATTGATTATGCGGATAAGATGATAAACACTGATTTCATCCGTGTATGTGTTAATGAGAAGAATACGGGATCTATAGAATTATGCAAAAAACTTGGATTTAAAGAACCAAAGGAATATATGCAGGAGCTCGGCAACGATTATCGCAGCCTTAGGAATATGGACGGACTTGTAAATCTGGTCAGAAAGATGGAAAATTGAGATTTTATCTTGCCCCGATGGAAGGAATAACCGGATATATATATCGTAACGCGGTAAGAGAATTCTACGGGTGCGGTATTGACAGATATTTTTCTCCATTCGTCACATTTCATCAGAAGCGGGTACTTAATAATCATGAATGCGAAGACCTGCGGCCGGATCATAATAAAGGGATAGAACTGATCCCACAGATCCTGACAAATAATGCAGCAGAATTCCTTTCTATTTCCCATTATCTAAAAGAAGAATACGGATACGGCGAGGTCAATCTGAATCTTGGGTGTCCATCTGGAACAGTTGCTTCAAAAGGAAAAGGCGCCGGGTTTCTTGAGCATACACCTGAGCTTGAAAGGTTCCTTGATGAGATATTTGCGCATGCCGAGACGAAGATATCGATAAAGACCAGAATCGGAATGAACGATAATGAAGTATTTCCTGAGCTTATCAGGATATATTCACACCTGCCCATGGCGGAGCTTATAATACACCCGCGGATACGCAGGCAGATGTATAATGGCGTACCTGATGTAGACTCATTTATCAGCGCACTTGGGTGTGGTTCATATCCTATATGTTATAACGGAGATATTTATTCAGTTGCGGATTATGACACACTTGTCACAAAAGTCAGAGAAAAGATCATTCCGGAAAATGAAGGATTTCAGGCGGTCATGTGCGGCAGAGGGATGATATCACATCCGTATCTATTGTCAGAGCTTTCTGCGGTAAGACGTAATAATAAGACAGATCACGATGATCATGATGCCTGTAGTGGTAACAACAAGAAGATAGATCATGATGTTTGTAGTAGTAACAGCAAGAAGATAGATAATGATGTTTGTAGTGGTAACAACAGCAAGTCGAGCAGTAACGGCACGGTAGACGACATGCATGATATAAGGCGTCTGCGTGCGTTTCACGACAGGATCGTGTCTGACTATATGGAATGTTATAACGGTGACGATGGTCTGGTACTTCGTAAGATGAAAGAGATCTGGACATACATGATCGCAGAATTTCCAGACAGTGCAAAATCATTTAAGGAGCTATGCAAATCACACAGTATGACGCAGTATAACGCGGCAGTCACAGTCATCTTCGGAAGCAGGTAGGAAAATGCCTTTGACAAAATAATAACAATATGAGATAGTAGATACCGAAAATAATCATAAGAGATGCTTATATTTGATATTGTGAAAAGAGGAAGACAATATGAGAAAGACAAAGATTATCTGCACGATGGGACCGGCAGTAGACAGTGATGAAATGATTGAAGCGCTCATAAAAGCCGGCATGGACTGCGCGAGATTTAATTTTTCACATGGAGATCATGCAGAGCAGAAGGCACGTATAAAGCGTGTCCGCAAGATCAGTGCGAAACTTAAGACATTTGTAGCTATACTTCTTGATACAAAAGGACCTGAGATAAGACTTAAGGATTTTGAGAATGGTCGTGTGACGCTTACCGAAGGACAAGAGTTCATACTCGATAACGATCAGGAGACTCCGGGAAATGAAAAGCGATGTGGAATCTCATATCCGGATCTTTGCAAATGCGTTGAGCCTGGAACTAAGATACTTATTGACGATGGCAAGATCGCTATGGAAGTTAAAAAGACAACTAATGATTCTATCATAAGTGTTGTACTAAATGGTGGGGAAGTCAGCAATCATAAGAGCCTCAATGTGCCCGATGTAAGCATCCCGATGGAATTCATAAGTGAGACTGACAGGTCGGATCTTTTATTTGGAATAGAGGAAGGTATTGATTTTGTAGCTGCGTCATTTACCAGAAGCGCAACAGACGTTAATGAAGTACGTAAGCTTCTTGATGACAATGGCGGAAGCAAGATCAAGATCATCGGTAAGATAGAGAACAAGCAGGGTATCGATAATCTTCAGGATATCGTAGATGCCAGCGATGGGATAATGGTAGCGCGTGGAGACATGGGTGTTGAACTTGAATTTGAGAAGGTTCCGGCAGTTCAGAAGCGCATAATCTCATCATGTAACGCAGCAGGTAAGATTGCGGTCACAGCAACGCAGATGCTTGATTCGATGATCTCGAATCCGCGTCCTACAAGAGCAGAGGTTTCCGATGTTGCGAATGCGGTCTATGACGAGACTACGGCTATCATGCTCTCAGGCGAAACGGCAGCAGGAAAGTATCCTATCGAGGCCGTCACAGCAATGGCGAAGATCGCTGAAGAGACTGAGAAATCGATAAACTATAATACGACAAAAAGAAGAAATGCATGCATGGTCGCAAGAGACCGCGGCACTACATTATGCAAATCAGCAACTATCGCAGCTATGGAGCTTGACGCTAAGGCGATTGTTGTAAAGACTATATCGGGTTATACGGCACGAGTAGTATCAGAGTTCCGTCCTTCATGCCCGATCATCGCGCTCACAGTTGATGCAGTCGGCAGAGATCAGCTTAAGCTTGCATGGGGTGTGGATCCGTATCCGTCAATAATGATATCAGATGCAGATGAACTCTTTGCAGATGCTGAAGAGAAAGTGCTTAACGAAAAGATACTGAAAAAGGGTGATATCGTTGTCATCATTGCAGGAACAGGTCATGATGGAGTGTCAGATACGATGAGGATCGTGCAGTTGTGACAAATACTGTCAGCTATGATAAAGACTGAATTTCAATGACAATGATTGATTATACAGTTAGGGAATGGATTGAGATCGTAAAATGATATATAGTATGGATCGTGGAACTTAGAATCAACAGAAACAGCTGAGGCCAAGGGCGGTAATTCACCCAAGGCCGTTTTTTTAGAGCGGCAGATCAGACGGAATCTCAGTTATCAGAAACGCTGATAAGATTGGTGATACTATCAGTGGTCATCGTTTATCTGCCATAAACTGGATCAATATGAAAGAGAGGAAATAAATTATGTGGTTTTGGTTATCACTTATCGCTATTCTTTGCTGGAGCGGTTCTGATATATTGTCAAAAGCGGGTTCGGCGCCCGAGGATGTGAACAGTCACTGGAAGATGGTTATGTCAGTTGGTTTTATCATGGGCATTCACGCTACGATAGAAGTCATCCGTGGAGTTCCGTTTGGGCTAAAAGATATTCTTATATATCTGCCGGTATCGTTTCTTTATATATTTGCAATGGTTCTTGGATATGTAGGACTTCGCTATGTTGTTCTTTCGGATTCCACGCCTATATGCAATTCATCAGGCGCGGTAGCGGCTCTTCTATGTTTTATTTTCCTTGGACAGAAGATGTCAAACATGCAGCTTATCGCAGTCTGCTGCATATCGTTCGGAATCTTCATGCTGTCAGTCTTTGAGAAGCAGGAGGATGAAAAGGTCAGAAAGATGTCAGGTATCGAGGTTGAAGATAAATATCGCAACAGTTTTATCGCGATATGTTTCCCGATATTTTACTGCATCTTAGATGGACTGGGCACTTTTGCCGATGCGTTCGTACTCGACAGATATATAGCTGAGGAATCAGCAAATATAGCATATGAGTATACATTTCTTATTCTTGCGGTCCTTGCTGCGATATATGTCGTAGGGATCAAGAAGGAAAAGATAAGCATTCCGAGGGAGACACCCAAGATCATCGCGGGACTCTGCGAGACAGGCGGGCAGTTCGCGTATATCTTTGCGATCGGTTCAAATGCGATCGTAGCTGCGCCTCTTATTTCCTCATATTGCATCTTCTCTGTTCTGTGGGCGCGCATCTTCCTGAAGGAGAAACTCACTAAGAAGCAGTATGCGATGATAATCATCGCGGTCATCGGAATCGTGATGCTGGGCGGGGATTGATATAAAAGTTGGCCAAATACAGGAACAAAAGTTGGCCGAATACAGGAATGAAAATTGGCCAAATACAGGAATAAAAGTTGGCCAAATGCTTGAAATCGCTTTATAACAGGGATAGAATAGTGCTATGAGGTGAATGAAAATGAAGGAATATTTTCCGCGAATAGCCGATGAAGTTTTGGTAGAACGCCTTCAGTCAAAAGGGGCAGTACTTATAGAGGGACCAAAATGGTGCGGTAAAACAACGACAGCAAAACATATTGCCAAAAGTATGATCTCAATGGATCAGCCGGATCTTGCAAAGCAGTATCGTGAGATGGCGGATGTAAACCCACAGGGGCTGCTTCAGGGGGATATTCCGCATCTTATAGATGAATGGCAGCTTGCGCCAAACATATGGAACGCGATAAGATATGAAGTTGATCAGAGGGATGAGTTTGGACAGTTTATACTGACAGGATCAGCGGTTCCGGCAAAACTCGATATGTCTACACATTCGGGGACAGGGAGAATCTCACGGATGCGTATGAGACCAATGAGCTTATATGAATCACGTGAATCGTCAGGTCAGGTATCATTATCAGATATCTTTGCCGGAGGGACAGTATCAGGCAGTGATGATCATTCGTTGGAAGATATCGCATTTGAGATCTGTCGCGGCGGATGGCCGGGTGCAATAGGACGGCAGGAGAAAATTGCGTTAAGGCAGGCGATAGACTATTATGATGCGGTTGTCTCGGATGATGTCAGTCGTGTGGACGGTGTAAAGAGGGACAAGGAGAGAACAAAGAGCATCATGCGCTCATATGCCCGGAATATCGCGTCACAGGCTTCGTTTGAAACTATCAGACAGGATGTTATTTCAGGTGAAAGTGATTCATTTGACGCGGCAACGATGTATTCGTATCTGAATGCACTGAGGGATATATTTGTTATTGAAGATTCCCCGTCATGGAATCCGAATCTGAGATCTAAAACAGCGATAAGAACTACAGATACAAGATATTTTATTGATCCGTCGATAGGAGCAGCATCATTAGGTATAGGTCCGGCAGATCTTATGAATGATCTTAATACTATGGGTCTCTTATTTGAAAATCTGGCAGTCCGTGATCTGCGTGTTTATGCGGAGATGCTGGATGGCACTGTCTACCATTTCAGGGATAAGAACGGACTGGAGTGTGATGCAGTACTTCATCTTCGAAATGGTTCATATGCACTTATAGAGGTAAAACTTGGTGGCGATGCACTTATAGAAGATGGTGCGAAAAATCTGTTGAAACTTGCTGAGAAGATTGACACTACCAAAATGAAAGCACCGTCATTTCTGATGATATTATGCGCTAAAGCGCCATTTGCATATAGGCGTAAGGATGGAGTGATAATAGCTCCGATATCATGTTTGAAGGCATGATAATATAGTGATTGACGATAGAAACCAGAGAGTTCGGAATGAAAATTCCGGGCTCTTTTTTTACGCATAATTTACCTGTTTCTTACCACACTGTGATTATATGTGGCGTCCTTCCGCGGTAATCTGTACTCGTACATCAAACAAATCAAAAAAGAGGAGAAAAGATTATGAGAAAAGATCATTCGAAGAAAATCATCACAGTGATCGCAGCAGCAGTAATGGCGCTTTCACTGACAGCATGCGGTTCATCATCTGCGGCAGCGTCACAGGCATCATCACAGCCGGTACAGTCAGAGGCTCAGGCAGTAGAGACAACAGACGCAGCTCAGTCGGCAGCAGCGACAGATTCAGCAAGCAGTGTCGCAGCAGCGGATACATCAGCAGCAAGTCAGACACCAGTCACGGGTTCTGTCACAGCTTCAGGTTCATCAGCACTTCTTCCGCTAGCACAGTCAGCGGCAGAATCATTTATGGAAAAGAATCCGGATTGCATCATAACAACAAACGGCGGCGGTTCAGGTACCGGACTTAAGGAAGTCGCAGCAGGAACAGTAGATATCGGCGATTCAGATGTATTTGCAGAAGAAAAGCTTGACGCAGATACAGCTAAAGGACTTGTGGATCACGAAGTCTGCACGATCACAATGGCGCCTGTCGTAAATAAGAGTCTTGGTGTCACAAACCTTACAACAGATCAGCTTGTAGCGATCTTCACAGGCAAGACAACTAACTGGAAAGAAGTCGGCGGACCTGATAAAGATATCGTTCTTGTATCACGCCCTGATTCATCAGGCACAAGAGCACTCTTTAAGAAGTGGGCACTTGGCGGTGCAGAAGAAGCATCAAACAAGGCACTCGAAACAGATGATTCAGGAACGCTCCTTCAGACTGTTGAAGACAACGATGCGGCTATCGGATATGTAGCGCTTTCATACCTTGTAAATAACGATAAAGTTCAGGCAGTAGGAATCGATGGAGTTGAACCTACACTTGAGAACACAAATAACGGAACATATAAGGTATGGGGCTATGAGCATATGTACACCAAGGGAGAAGGAACAGATGCGGCAAAAGCCTTCATCGAATACATCTCAGGGGATGAATATGCTGACAGTCTTGAATCAATGGGCTACGGAGTAACAGCAAAGCTTTCTACAGAAGCCGCTGCAGCACATAAATGATATAGGGTAAACCATTAAAGCTGAACCTTCAGCCGGTGGCAGCAGAGATATCTGGTGTCGCCGGCAATATGCGTAGAGTCATAACGATAATGCACGGATACACATTAATGGTACAGAGCATGATAGTACAGCACATGCGACATAGCATAGGGGTAAAATATGAATCTATCAGTAAGAAAAGAGAATGCCTGGCGAGGGGTAATGACGGCGTGCGGAATCATGATAATTGCGCTCACACTCGCGATTGGCGCATTCCTTATCATAAAAGGTTCCGGAACATTCGTAAAATATCATCATAGCATTGGAGAGTTTTTATTTTCATCCAAGTGGGCACCCAAGGATGGAGCGAGCGATTATGGTGGAAATGTAGGCGCAGCTATCTATATTGCGGGTTCACTTATAACTTGCAGCCTGGGACTTCTTATAGCACTTCCATTCAGCATTGCGGCTGCTGTATTTATCACGGTGATCGCGCCGAAGATCGGTGTGAAATTATTTCAGCCGATAATTGAGATCTTTGTAGGAATTCCTTCGGTAGTATACGGCTGGATCGGGCTTACTGTTCTGGTACCATTTATCAAAAATGTATTTCATGCGCAGATGGGCGGCTTTTCAGTACTTGCAGCCGGGGTAGTCCTTGCGGTCATGATATTTCCGACGATCACAACAGTGTCAGCTGATGCTATAAAGGCTGTGCCACATGACTATATGACAGCCGCATACGGGCTTGGCGCGACAAGATGGCAGGTCATACATGCGATAATAATCCCTGCAGCCAGAGCAGGAATCTTTACAGGAATTATCCTTGGACTCTCCAGGGCGCTTGGCGAGGCGCTGGCAGTCGCAATGGTAATCGGCAAGACCAGGTCATTTCCGGCAAACATCCTTTCACCTACAACAAATCTTACGTCTGCGCTTGCGTCAGATATGGGAAACACAGCAGACGGCGGGGAATATAACCTTGCGCTTTGGTCGATGGCTCTTCTCCTGTATATCATCTCGATAGCGACCATAACACTCATCCATGCGATATCGAATCATAAGAGCCGTGAAGACAGAGAGCCGGATAAAGAGCCGGATAGAAATACCGAAACGGCTAAGAATTCAGCAGCATCTGGGAATATCAAAAAATATAAGACTATTGAATCAGTCAGGAATACAGGCATTACGGAAAATAAGAGGAGGGAGTGCGTATGACACAGGATATGGCAGTGGAAGCAGGCAACGCTTCAAGATCGTATCGCACGTCCAAGACAGAATCATATGCATCGGCAGCAGGACGCACAGACCGCGTAATGACCGGAGTGTTCTACGGAGTAGGCGGATTTTTCCTAATGCTCCTTATCGTACTCGTAGGGTACATCATAATAAAAGGATTTGCGGGATTTTATCCGGAACTCCTTTCATTTTCCAGTAAAGGCATTGGAAATCAATTCTTCAACACAGTGTATCTCGTGTTCCTGTCGCTGCTTATCAGTGTCCCGATCGGAATCGCCGCAGGGATCTATATGGCAGAATATGCAAAAGAAGGAAAGATGCTTAGATTTCTCAAGATAAGTATTGAGTCACTCTCATCGCTGCCATCGATAGTAGTCGGACTCTTCGGATATCTTGTATTTATACTGATGACCGGTATGAAATGGAACCTTCTGGCTGGTGCGCTGGCGGTATCGCTAATGAGCATCCCGCTTATAACTACGACGACAGAGGATGCGATACGCGCGATGCCGGATAGCTACAGACAGGGCTCGTATGCGCTCGGCGGTCGCAAATATCAGACAATACATTCAGTTATAATTCCTTACGTCAGACCACGTATAATAACCGGCGTGATTCTTGCAGCAGGCAGGGGCTTTGGAGAAGCAGCAGCGCTTCTTTATACTGCCGGACAGAGTACAAATATCAACTGGCATAACTGGAATCTGACATCACCGGCATGTCCGCTCAATCCGATAAGACCCGGAGAGACACTCGCACTTCATATCTGGGTCATGAGGACAGAAGGCAGTCTTAATCCGAACGCGTCAGAGATAGCAAGCTTTTCATCGGCGGTTCTTGTGATAATGGTTCTTGCATTCAGCATTACGGCGCGCGTTCTGAGCAGAAGGATTGAAAAGAGAGATAGAGGCGAGTAGTGACGCGCTGGGCAGTCATGGTCAGGCAGTAAAGATGGAAATACGGACGAATGGAGATAATATGGATAAATGGAATGTAAAGGATCTTAACCTGTATTACGGAACGCATCGTGCGCTTACGGACATCAACATGTCAATAAAGCCGGATGCGATCACTGCACTCATAGGACCATCAGGATGCGGAAAATCAACTTTTCTCAAAACGCTCAATCGCATGAATGATCTTGTTTCCGGTGTGAAAATAGAAGGCAGTGTGCTTCTTGACGGTAAAGATATATATGCGCCTGATGTTGATGTTACGCTTCTTAGGAAACGCGTTGGCATGGTATTTCAGCAGCCGAACCCATTTCCAATGAGCATATATGACAATATAGCGTATGGACCGAGAATACACGGGATCAAGGAAAAGAAAGAATTGGATGAGATCGTAGAGAAGAGCCTCTCAGGTGCCGCAATATGGGAAGAGGTGAAAGACAGGTTGAAGAAATCTGCGCTTGGATTATCGGGAGGACAGCAGCAGAGAATCTGCATCGCCAGAGCTCTTGCAGTAGAGCCGGATGTACTCCTTATGGATGAGCCTACTTCAGCGCTCGATCCTATTTCCACATTGAAAATAGAAGAGCTTATGGAGGAACTAAAGAAGAAATATACTGTCGTGATCGTTACACATAATATGCAGCAGGCCGCAAGAGTATCTGACGAGACTGCGTTCTTCCTGTTGGGAGAGCTTATAGAGTGCGATACAACAGATAATATATTCTCAAGACCACAACAGAAAAAAACGGAAGAATATATAACCGGAAGATTTGGATGATGCAGAAAGGAAGGGTGAGAAATGTCGCCAAGGACAATGTTTGAACAGCAGATGTCAGAACTGCATGAAGAGATAAAACGTATCGGACTTACTATCGAATGCAATTATGACGATCTGTTTGCATCAATTAAAAGTAATGATGCAGATACCGTTATGAGGATCATAAAAAGTGAGAACGAAATAAATGAGATGAAGCGAAGTATTGAATCAAAATGTCTGTCGCTTCTGATGCGTCAGCAGCCGGTAGCGCGCGATCTGAGAATGATCACGGCTTCACTCAAGGTCGTTACCGATATAGCGAGAATCGGAGATATCTGCTGTGATATGGCGGAACTCGTTGGCAGAGAGAAACTAAAGCCGCTTGATCATTTTTCAGAAAATCTGGAAATTATGGCAGATACTGCAAGAAAGCAGGAACACGATGCTGTAAGTGCGTTTACAGGACGCAGTATCGATCAGGCAATGAAAGTCATTTCAGGCGATGATGACGTTGACAATCTTTTTAATAAAGTGAAAGAGGATATAATCAGGAAGATAAAAGAAGAGTCATTATCTGCCGATGAATGTATTGATGGTCTGATGCTTTCAAAGTATCTGGAGAAAGTTGGAGATCATGCCGTGAATATCGGTCAGTGGGAAGTTTTCCAGGAGACCGGAAATATGGAAGACCA
>JAGPKJ010000092.1 GCA_018053995.1 Lachnospiraceae bacterium
ATAGTGCATCATCGCCGCATTAGCATTATATGCAGAGATCGTGGGAAATGAAAGATCCATGAATCCCTTTATTTTTGCTCTCATCCCGTCAAGTCTCATCGCTGCTGAATACTCAGTGAGCGGCGTCTTTCCGGCATTCTTCTTGAGCCAAAAGATGAACTTTGTGAGAGTCGCGCTGTCCTCTATATATACACGTCTTATATTTTCCAGCTCAGTAGGATTTTTCACTGCTTTACGGATCGATGTAGGGTTCATCGCGTCTACATACTCTGACCTGCTCTTGATAGTATTGTAGAATGAATAGCTCGTATCAAGTCCGTCGAAGAGTGTCTTCCCTGACCCGCTGTATGCTGCCAGAAATTTTCCTGCCTCTTCATAAGGGCGGAGCGTCACGGAATATTTTGCAAGATGATCCTTAAGTGCATCAGTTACTTCTCTTTCCCTGATAAATAAGAAAGCTGCGTCAGAAGTAAGCACAAAATATGAAAGTGCTACAGGATTGCACTCGATATCTCCGCCTCTGATATTAAGAAGCCACATTATATCATCGAGCTTACTAAGCACATATCTGCCGCAGTTCTTTTTCTTCATATCTTCTCTTATCTGCCCGATCTTCTCTCCCGCGGTGAAGCCACAGATATTCTCCGGCAGTACTCTTACCTTGCTTACAGGCAGTGCCGGTCTGTCAGTCCATACACTGTCTGCGATATCCTTATCATATCTTATATTGATATTTCTTCCTGCAAGCGCTTTTTCTATTCTAACGCCAAGCTCACAGCTTACGACTCTGCCATCAAAACCAAGCGTCTCACCATCTTTCATCTTATCCGAAAGATATTCAACTGTTGTAGGAACACCCTCTTCTCCCATTTTCATGAGCTTTACGCCCGTTCCTTCTATCTCTGAAGCCGCCTGTATGAAATATCTGCCATCTGTCCACAGCGCATCCTCTTTTTCAGATACGATAAGTGTTCCATTTGAACCGGTAAACCCGGAAAAATGCTCTCTTACTTTAAAATAGTCTCCAACATACTCTGAATTATGAAAATCTGCAGTTGGAATCAGATAATAATCTATTTCCTCTTTCTTCAGCATTTCATGAAGTTTTTTTAGTCTTTCTTTCACCTCTGCTCCAGATGCCATAACAGTTACCTCTTTTCTGTATTTTAGTGTTACAAATGATGATCACTCTCCGGAAATTTTTTCCTTATACAGTCCTATCGCTCTTGACGTTCCTATCCTTTCGCATCCTGCTTCGATATACTGTTCTATTTCCTCAAGCGTAGTGATTCCGCCGGCAGCTTTTATCTTTACGCCAGGTCCTATATTCGCTTTCATAAGTTTGACATCCGCCATCGTAGCTCCGGCACTGCCAAATCCTGTCGAAGTCTTTATAAAGTCAGCACCTGCCTCTGTGACGATTGTGCACATCATCTTCTTTTCGTCATCCGTAAGATAGCATGTCTCGATTATTACCTTGAGAATATGACCATCACATGCTCCTTTTACAAGACTTATCTCATTCTTTACTTTATCAAAAAGACCATTTTTGACATCTGTGATGTTTATAACCATGTCAATCTCATTCGCGCCGTCATGAACTGCCTGTTCTGTTTCGGCAACTTTCGCTTCCGTAACGCTGTACCCAAGTGGGAACCCGATCACAGTACATATATTTATCTCATCGCCATATGTATCATGTACCCGTTTTACATATGTTGGAGGTATACATACTGAAGCCGTCTGAAATTCAATTGATTCGTCACATAATCTGACGATTCCATCCCACGTACAATCCGCCTTAAGCAAAGTATGATCGATATGTTTCATAAGTTCCTGCTGATTCATATTTTCTCCTTTATTTCTTTATATTTCCTTTATTTCCTTTAATTCTATTATGTTAAATAAAAGAAAGAGCCGCCACGTTTCCCGGACAGCTCCTTCTCTTAAATGAAATACTCTAATATCTCATTAATGAATTCTATTCTTCCACTCCGATAGGAACTACATCCGCATTATTACCATAATCATGCGTTTCCTTTAGCATCATGTCCTTGACTTTCATAAGTCGTATCTGAGTGCTTCGCTCATTCTCATCAAGTTTCATCGTTATATACTTGATGCTTTCCTGCGTCTGCGGGATTATGACATGTTCAAGAGCATTAACTCTTCGTCTTGTCTTCTCAATCTCTGATGCCATAAGCTGACAGGCTTTTTCAGTCTCTGCAAGTTTTATCATGTCCGGCAGAATATCCGCAAGTGATTTTACAGCACCATCCAGATCACATGAAGTAAATGCAAAACCGTATGAATAAATGTCATTTGAATCAGCCGATTTCGTCTTATACTCATATGCCGGTATGTCTACACTCATAACATTCTTGGTCGACATATCGAGATATACTTCCTGTTTTGGTGCCATAAGTGCGGTATTAAGTGTCTCTTCAGACATAGAAGCCTGAGCGATCACAAAATTCTGATTTGCTGATTTTATACCAGCTTCGACCTTGAGTCTAAGCTGCATATTCTCTCTTGCAAGATCAAGGAACTGCCGCATGAGCTCATCACGTTTATCTTTTAATAACTTATGTCCTCTTGAAGCTGTTACGAGTTTTTTCTTAAGTCTCGTAAGCTCCATTCGGGTAGGATTAACCTGTACCTGAGCCAACTGTGCCGCCTCCTTCCGTTTTCCTGATCATTCTTTAGTACGATTCTCCCGGTATTCCATATCATACTTCATTAGGAATCTGACCACTCTTATGTCATTTCATGACAAAGAGTAAGCTTAGGAGATCCGCATCACTGAACCTTACCGTAATACTTATCAAGTGTCTTATCGTCGATACGCTTAAGTTCAGTCCTTGGAAGGATCGAAAGAAGCTTCCAGCCGATGTTCAGCGTTTCTTCGATATCACGGTTTGCATCATAACCCTGAGATACATATTCCTTCTCGAATTCATCAGCAAACTTTGCATAGATAAGATCAGTATCCGAAAGTGCTGCTTCGCCGAGGATGACCATAAGTTCCTTAGCATCCTTACCTCTTGCGTAAGCTGCAAACAGCTGGTTCATAGTACTTGCATGATCGGCTCTTGTCTTGCCTTCGCCGATACCCTTATCCTTAAGACGTGACAGTGAAGGAAGAACGTCGATAGGAGGCGTAACACCTTTTCTGTAAAGCTCACGGCTCAGGATGATCTGTCCTTCTGTTATGTATCCTGTCAGATCTGGGATAGGATGTGTCTTATCATCTTCAGGCATTGTAAGGATCGGGATCATCGTGATCGAACCTTTCTTGCCCTTAAGACGTCCTGCTCTTTCGTACAGAGATGCAAGATCCGTGTACATGTAGCCGGGATATCCACGACGTCCGGGAACTTCCTTACGTGCGGCTGAAACTTCACGAAGTGAATCAGCGTAGTTTGTGATATCTGTCATTATTACAAGGACATGCATATCCTTTTCAAATGCAAGATATTCGGCTGCTGTAAGTGCCATACGAGGAGTAGCTATTCTCTCAACGGCAGGATCATTTGCCAGATTGACAAATAAAACTGTTCTGTCAATAGCTCCTGTATCTTTAAAGCTCTGGATAAAGTAGTTCGATTCCTCGAATGTTATACCCATTGCAGCAAATACAACGGCAAACTGTTCGTTCGTGCCTCTAACCTTTGCCTGACGTGCTATCTGCGCAGCAAGCTGTGCATGCGGCAGACCTGAAGCTGAGAATATAGGCAGTTTCTGTCCACGGACAAGTGTGTTAAGACCATCGATAGCCGAGATACCTGTCTGTATGAATTCCTCAGGATAAGCTCTGGCAGCCGGATTCATAGGCTGACCGTTAATATCCATTCTCGCATCGGGAAGTATCTCCGGTCCATTATCGATAGGACGACCAAGACCATCAAATACTCTTCCGAGCATATCAGCTGAAACGCCGAGCTCCATGCTTCTTCCAAGAAATCTAACCTTTGAATTCGAAAGGTTGATACCTGTTGAATCTTCAAACAGCTGTACAAGTGCGTCCTCACCATTGATCTCAAGGACTTTGCAACGTCTTCTTTCTCCGCTTGCAAGTTCGATCTCTGCAAGTTCATCATACTTTACATTATCAACGCCGCGGACAAGCATCAGGGGTCCGGCGACTTCCTGTATAGTTCTATATTCCTTAGGCATATCAGAAGTCCTCCTTTCCTAGCGTATCCGCAATCTCTTTATCAAGTTCATTCATGACAGCATCAAATTCCGGTTTAATATTATCTTCATGCACGTACTTATATCTTCCGATCTTTTCTCTTACAGGAAGCTTGATAAGTGCCTGAATATTTGAACCCTTGTCAAGTGCCTCATCGCACTTCTCGTAATATGCGATAACAAGCTTCATCATATCAAGCTGCTTCTCAAGAGAAGTATAAGTATCGATCTCATCGAAAGAGTTCTGATGCAGGAAATCCTCACGGATTGATCTGGCTGCTTCCATCTTAAGACGATCACGTGATGAAAGTGCATCCATACCTACCATCTTAACGATTTCGTCAAGCTTGGCTTCATCCTGCAGAATGCTCATGAGCTTCTGCCTGTCAGGTATCCAGTCTTCAGATACATTCTTTCCGAACCATCCTGCGACATTATCAAGATAAAGTGAATATGATGTCAGCCAGTTGATAGCAGGGAAATGTCTCTTATAAGCAAGTGCGGAATCAAGTCCCCAGAACACCTTAACGATACGAAGTGTTGCCTGCGATACAGGTTCGGAGATATCACCTCCGGGCGGAGATACGGCACCGATTACTGAAAGTGCTCCTTCTCTTTCTTCATGTCCGAGAGTCTCAACAGATCCTGCTCTTTCATAGAACTGTGCAAGACGGCTGCCGAGGTATGCAGGGTAACCTTCCTCGCCTGGCATTTCCTCAAGACGACCTGACATTTCACGAAGAGCTTCTGCCCATCTTGATGTCGAATCAGCCATAAGTGCTACTGAATATCCCATATCACGGAAATACTCAGCTATCGTAATACCTGTGTAAATAGAAGCTTCACGTGCTGCAACAGGCATATCTGATGTATTTGCGATAAGAACAGTACGTTCCATTAGTGAATGTCCTGTCTTAGGATCCTTAAGTTCCGGAAATTCATTAAGAACATCCGTCATCTCGTTACCACGTTCACCGCAGCCAATGTATACTACGATATCTGCTTCTGCCCACTTAGCGAGCTGATGCTGTATTACAGTCTTTCCTGAACCGAAAGGTCCCGGAACTGCGGCAACACCGCCTCTTGCTATAGGGAAGAATGTGTCGATTACACGCTGTCCTGTTATCAGAGGTCTTTCAGGCGGAAGCTTTTTCTTATATGGACGTCCTTTACGAACCGGCCACTTCTGAAGCATTGTTACATCTTTATCGCCGTCATCCGTAGTTACTACTGCGATCTTTTCGTCGATATTGAAGCTGCCTGATGTGATCTCCTTTATCGTTCCTTTGATTCCCATAGGGATCATTATCTTCTGAACGACGATAGGGCTCTCCTGTACTGTACCGATTATATCTCCGGGTTCAACATCGTCTCCGACCTTTGCAGTCGCAACGAAATCCCATTTTTTCTCATGATCCAGTGACGGTATCTCAACACCTCTCTGAAGTCTGTTGCCATACTTCTTCATGATTCCATCAAGAGGTCTCTGAATACCATCATAGATACTTGAGATAAGTCCGGGTCCCAGTTCTACAGAAAGCGGTACATTCATTGATTCTACCGGCTCTCCGGGACCAAGTCCGGATGTTTCCTCATAAACCTGTATTGAAGCCTGGTCACCGTGTATCTCGATGATCTCGCCGATCAGACGTCTGTCGCTGACCCTGACGACATCATACATATTTGCATCGCGCATGCCTTCTGCTATGACAAGCGGTCCGGCAACCTTTTTAATCGTGCCTTTGCTCATTTGTTCCTCCTATCATGATTCACCGAATAATATGTCAGAACCTACTGCCTGTTCTACATTCGCTTTGACGCCTTCGATACCTGCGCCTGTGTTGCCTGATATACCAGGTATCTGAATGACTGCCGGAGTGATCTGCCCCTTAAGTCTTGCTACTTCATTCTTAAGCTTTGAAGCCATTGACTCTGTGATATATATCACGGCATAGTCGCCGGATGCAAGATTCTTCAGGATTTTCTCTCCTTCTTCCGGAGTGTCTACAGGAAAAGTATCAAGTCCGAGTGCTGCAAAACCATAGATACTGGCATATTCACCTAGCACTGCTATCTTATACATACATTTCCCTTATCCTTCCCCGGATCGAATCATCCGACATGCCGTTCTGTTTGCACGTCAATACGATTCTCACCGTCTTGATCTCATTTTCACGAGCCAGCACATATGCGATGAGCGGTCCGGCAGAAAATGAATTGTACTTCTGAGGTTTTATCGTTTCTATCATGCGGTTATCACACCATCTCTCAAATGCAGATGGTGAATCTTTAAGTGCTTCTGCTGCTTCGCCGTATCCTTTTTCATTCAGATATTCAAACAGTCTGTCTTTGCCTTCAAGAGCTGCATGTGCGATTGCATCCGAGCTTATGCTGTCACAATCGACCATTGCATTCTTCATGAAATCATATGACTTTCCTGTTCCTAGTGAACGGATTGCAATCTTGATATCTGCAACAGCTACTGTAGTCTCAGCATACTGCTTTATGAGCGGATGTTTCGCATTTTTACCGGCTTCTCTTACTGCTTCAAGAGTAGCACGGTCTATTATGCAATCGCATAACTGACCATCTCCGTTATGAAGCATTCCTTCAAGAGCTTCCTGCGCAGGTTTTCTCATGTTTTCCGGAAGATCCTCAAAACGCTTTTCCCTTATGATATTCTCCATATCTTCAGGAGCTATCACTGTACCGCTGATATATACGTTTGTATCACCGGCTGATACAGCAACTTTTTTGATTGCTGCCTTGAGGTTATGAAATTCATTCTGAATGAACAGAATGCCAAAAGTCTCATGATCGATCTTAAGTTCGTTCATGAGCTCCCAGATCTTACCTTCCTCACATGTGAGCATCGTCTCGGCACTTTGATCTGCTTCTGATGATCCCCAGCCCTTTTCTTCAAGGAACTGCATACACGACTTGTTGTCACTGCATGCTATAAGCTGCTCGATTGTAGATGACGAAAACAGTGAAAGCTCACGAGCACGGATACGTGCGACCGCATAGGTATACTTTTCATCTGATGACATTGTAAACCTCCTTCCCGGTCACTTTATCCAAATAATACTTTCTGAACTTTGTCCTGCATCTCATCTGTATCGGCTGAAAAAAGAGCCTCGAGCGTACAGTTTTCTTCTATATCCCCGTACACAAGGATAAATCCGTCGGGTATATTCTTTCCGGCTCTCATAAGCTGAAGGCTTCCGCCCATATCCTGTGCTGCCTGATGCATTCTGCTCTCAAAATCAGCAGGCATGCGTTCAAGATCTGTACGGCTGAAATATGCTTCACCGGATGACGGCTGGGCAAATTTTCTTATCAGCTTTTCCATAAGCACAAAATACGCTTCAGTATCTTCACTCTGTACTTTTTCATAAGCCTTTTGAATAACAGCGGCGATAAGCTCCTGCTTGGCTTTAAGGACAGATGTTCTCTTTGCAAGATCTATAGATGATGCAAGTCGCTCTTCCCGTCCCTGCTCTGCAGCCTTTTCTTTATCATCCGCTTCTTTCTTTATTCTGTCACATTCACTTTTTGCATCTGATAGGATCTCCTGTGCTTTTTTTTCAGCATCTGCGATCTTCTGCTCTGCAGCACTGGAAGCATCCGTATCTATTTCACCGATGATATTATTAAGTCCTGTCATGCTGCCACCATTTTCCTTCCAAGTTTACTCTTATCATTATCATTCATCAGAACGCAAGTGCATTTACTGAAAGGATTGAGATAAGAAGTGAAAGGATAGCGTATGTCTCGACCATTGCAGGGAAAAGCATGGCTTTACCAAACTGATCAGGCTTTTTAGCAACCATTGCGATTGATGAAACTGCTGTGTTGCCCTGATGGATAGCAGATACAAGACCTACGATAGCGATAGGGAGACATGCTGCAAGAACAAGAAGTCCCTGTCCCATAGTAAGATCTATAGCATTTCCGCCAAGAAGACCTATCTTTGAAAGTGTGATGAATGATACAAGAAGTCCGTAGATACCCTGTGTGCCGGGAAGCAGCTGAAGAATAAGAACTTTACCGAATAATGTTGGGTTCTCAGTTACGACTCCTGCTGCAGCCTGTCCTGCTGTACCTACACCATAGGCTGATC
>JAGPKJ010000175.1 GCA_018053995.1 Lachnospiraceae bacterium
AGATTATACATGGCTTTAGCCTGCCCTTCTTTATCATTATATACAGTGCCGACCATCTCATCACTCTTTACCGCATCAAGTCCGTCATCAGTTCCGTCGATGCCAAAGAATGCCGGCCAGTCACTTCTCAATATTCCTTCTGCTTTATACTCATCGATTGCTCCAAGTGCCATATCATCATTATTTGCCAAAACGACTTCGATCTCATTCCCCATACTCTCGATCATGCTCTTCATCTTTGTCTGCGCCTGTGCCCTGTTCCAATTAGCTACCGCATAACCTTTCTTATCGAGTACAAGACCTTTTTCCGTCATCGTATTCACTGAATATTCTGTTCTTACCAAGGCATCCTGATGTCCGACTTCACCCTCAAGCACTACATACTGGATCTTCCCATCTCCATTTCGATCTATGCTCTTATCTGTCATGCATGCCGTCGTAGCGATCTCGCCCTCCATGATACCCGACTTAAACGCATCCGCGCCTACATAATACATCTTGTCCCATCTGTACAGATCCTCCTTGACCAGTTCCCGGTTGAAAAATATGACAGGGATGTCACTTTTTCTGGCCATATCAATTATCTCAGAAGGAGCCGTTCTATCGACAAGATTAACACAGATCACGCTGCAGCCGTCCTCGATCATCTTTTTGACCTGTTCGTTCTGCTTCTGCTGATTCTGTGCCGCAAAATATATATCCGCAGTAACTCCATCATCAGTCTCAATATCGTCTTTAAAGCATCCCATATACTCTTTTATAAAAGTATCATACTGATCATATGCAGTGACTCCTATTCTTATCCGGTCAGATGATTTCCCTTTACTGTCTCCGCATCCCGTCAGCATTCCGACTGCTATGACCACTGTAAGAACTGCTGCCAGTGCTCTTTTTCTCCCGATCACAGTTTTCATCTACATACCTCCGATCTATTCCTGCATTGGAAATAGAAGCCTCTGATTACTTTCATCAAATATATCATCCTGATGGACTATCCTGAAATCGATCTCAGCGTCAGTCATCGGAACCTGCCTGCTGGCGATCCTGTCAGCGATCGCACTTACACTCTCATATCCGAGGCTGAAACCATCGACTACGGTCATACTTTTTATAATACCGTTTCTAAGATAATACAGATTTTCCTGTGAACAGCCTTCACCATACAGCTTTACATCCTGCCCGCTTTCAGAAACGCTCTTCGCTGCTGTTGAAAGTGCATTATCGTCAAGCGCACATATGATATCAACATCTTTATTCACAAGACTTTTTCTGATCTTTGTATCAGGTGGAAATGTACTGTCATACTCCCACACTATGACACATCCCGATCCGTTAAGTGTATCTTTCAGACTATTAAGTCGTTCTTTCATAGCATCCGTCCTTTGACTTCCTGAAAGTATACCTATCCTGACATCTGCAAGGCTGCCACCGTTATCGATCTTCATTTCATTTGCGAGTTTTTGCCCCAGTGCATCATTATCGACAGCCGTAACTGAATATCTTCCTTCTACATCGGCATCAGCTGTCACACTGCTTTCTACTATATCAAGCGGCACCTGTGAGATTATATCCTTGACAATCTTGTTCATGCCACTGCTTGAATATGGTTGTAATATGATGCCGTCACATCCGTCAGCCATCTCCATCTCAATTATCTTTCTTTCGCTCTCAGTGCTCATGAAGCTTTCGGTATTGACGTAATTGATGCTCATATTGTGATCTGTAGCACTCTGTTCCAATCCTTCCTTAAATGAGTTCCACCTGGAATCACCGCTATCATCTACCACCACGGATATTCTTCCCTTTTTATCTGTATCACCCATATTCATCACTGCAAATGCAGAAAATGTTATTATGCAGATAAGCAGCAGGATCAATGTTATGAATAACGATCTATTTTTCATCGCTGTCCGCCTCCCGCATGCCTTCCTTATAAATTATCGCCGGTATATGTATAGTGACTTTCATGCCTTCATCCGGTTCTGTCACAATTATAAGACCGTACTGCTGTCCGTAGCGAAGCTGAAGTCGTCTGTGAACATTGATAAGCCCTACTCCTGAGCCCTGTTTATGAACACGATTATCATCAACGAGCAGCTGATCTGCCATCTCCTGCTGCATACCAAAACCATTGTCACTCACTTCGATATATATATCATTATCTTCCAGGTGACCACGAACCGTTATCATTCCTTCGTCATCCATATCTTTTACGCCATAATACACGGCATTTTCGAGAATTGGCTGAACTACAAGTTTGACAATACTGTACTCTTTTATCTCCTCATCTATCTCAAATGAAACTGTAAATGAATTCTTAAATCTTGTCTTTTGGATATTCATGTAATTCTCTGCATGCTGCAATTCATCCGCGATCGGGATAATGGTCTTCCCGCGGCTCAGACTTATCCTGAAAAGACTTGCGAGCTGTGTGATCATGAACACCGCTTCCTTGTATTTCTCCCCTTCGATCATCCATACGATAGAATCAAGAGTATTATATAGAAAATGAGGATTTATCTGTGACTGCAGAACA
>JAGPKJ010000176.1 GCA_018053995.1 Lachnospiraceae bacterium
CAGGATATCCATGATTCCTTTTACGATCTCGGTGATTCCATATGCAACGCTCATTTTCGTATTCAGTTCTGCACTGACTATATGAAGTGCGATTGACGCAGCCTCGTCTCTCTTAAGATTACATCCAGTCTCCTCTTTTATGAGCTTGACCGCATTCATGCCTATCCTGAATTCATTTGGATAATAGTCACTCACTTCGTTCGTAAGGATGTTATCAAAATCCATTCCCTTGCCGTATCGCTCTATCGCAAAACTTATATGATCAGTAAGTGTCATGTATATACTGCTGTTTAATTCAACATTCAGTTCTCTTGATGCCTGTGTGATGATCTCATCAGATATCTTGAGATATTCGGGTGATACACTTATCAGCAGCTGTTTGAACTTCCCCATCTGTTCTTTGCTATCCATGCGATATATCTTTTCAATGCGCTTTTCATCGATAACATCACCCTTGTGAGCTCCAAATCCTATTCCGCGCCCACTGATGACAATCTCATTTCCGCCGTCCATCGAGCTGACTATGTTGTTATTTATCACATGTTCAATCTTCATGTTTCTCCGCTCCCCGCGGTCACTTTTCAATGTCTCACTGATCGTGATAATAAAAAAAACCAAACTTTACGAATCCGTAAAATTTGGTTTTGCCTGCTTTATCGTCGCAGTAACAATCCATCTAATGACAATATATCATTCCCCTATTTTTCAGTCAAGCCGGTTTTGTGTAAGTAATTTCTTTTTTATGCAAATAAAATCCCCTTTTGTGCAAATAAAATCTTTATGCCGTTCTGGCAATCTTATTCTTGCCATTTCTCTTGGCTTCATACATCGCATCATCAGCCGCCTGTATCCATTCATCACTTGTATGTCCTTCGGTGCAGCTGGCTATTCCGCCACTTATCGTGATCGATTTTTCTCCAAGCCAATCAAACCTCTTATGCTCAAGAGTTTTCCGTATCACCTCTCCGGCTTTATATACCCTATCGCTATCCGAATCTCCAAATACAAGTAATATCTCCTCGCCACCATACCGGTATGCTTCGTAATCACCTTGCTGATTCATACGTATTATGTCCGCAAGTGTTACAAGTACTGTATCACCTTGAAGATGACCGTAAGTATCATTTATATTTTTGAAATCATCAAGATCAAACATCATGAGAAAGACCTTTTTGCCCTGTGATACCATGCTCTCACATTCTTTAAGTTTCTCTGCGAGCGCCATTCTGTTGTATATTCCCATAAGCGGATCTATATGGAGTTCCTCGATCAGCTTTTTCTGTCTTTCATTTCCACTGGCGATACTTCTATACTGTTCTTCAATATATGCATCCATCAGTGCCGCACCTATATATGCGATAACGATCACAAGCGCCGCAAGTCCCATATCTGAAAGGAGCTGCGGATCATCTTTTCGAAGTTCTATCGATCCCATATACCCTGCAATCGCCAAAGACGCCATTGAAGCGGCTGTTATGCATCCGGTCAATAACTTGTCTCCGAATATCGCAGAGAAGAAGATCGCTATGACAGGCAGCATTAAAAGCGGTCCGTACACATAATGGATCACCTGCGTATTCGCACACAGAAAATAGATGAGTATGCACGACCAGATATTCTTTATTCTCCCTGAGATCCTTTTATCTTTAATATGAAAATAGGTCAGTATTATGACAAGCAGATTAAGTGCTGACGGAATATAGATAAATCTGAATCTGTATAAGCGATTAGGCAGGAAAAGAGTCCGGCTGTTACTGTCTATAATATATATGACAATCTCAGCAGCACTGCCGATCGCTGCGAGAACAACACACAACCTGAATAGATTGCCGCGCCATTTACTGTTGATCGCTGCACGTAGTTCCTCGTTTTTATCAGTTGTAAAATCTTGCAATTTTTTCATCATACACTCACTCATATTGTTCGCTTCCATAATGATGCAAATGTGAGAATAATTCGCAACAATATAATACTCTCTTTGCGACTTCGTATCGTAATTGGATTTGAATCTAATTTTATCACTTTTTCACTGTTTAGTCACTAACATACAAAACCGGGAGCAGTTCGCTCCCGGTCACGTTTGATCTCATACTATGAATGCTGCTTGTCAAAGGTTCATACAGTTTCAGCCTGCTCACCCTCTGTCTGTACGACAGATGACATCCCGTTCGTAGAACTGATCACCCTGCCCCAAAACTCTCCAAAGCGAGGGATCTGACTTCCATCAATAAGATATGTCTTCATATCCTTTGTATTAATCCTGCAGAACTTGTCTTCAGAAGGTTCCTGTGCGGAAGCAATGCTGTCCCACGGTATAATCTTTAAAGCCTTGTGACCCTTTCCGTCATTATACGTAAATCCTTCCTGGCTCATGGATATGACGGGAGTCTGGCTTTTTATGATGTAAACGAGGAATACGATAAGTCCTACCATCATGATCATCATTCCCAGCGTTACCTGGTTGTAAGCACAAAGCACAACAAATAGGATTATTCCGATA
>JAGPKJ010000022.1:0-24105 GCA_018053995.1 Lachnospiraceae bacterium
GTCTCACCGTCTACTGCGATGACCTGTCCGGGCTTCGCATGGAAACTGCATCCATGAAGTATCTCGCGTTCAGGATCGTAACTGAAATGTACATCGTCTGCCTGCACATCACCTTTTATTTCTTTCAAAGTGACAGCATCAGGAGCGTCTGTTTCTTCTGCAGGCGTATCGATGAGGTCGAGCACACGTTCAGCTGCTGCGAGCGCAGACTGAAGATCGCTTATGATATTTGCAAATTCATTTATCGGTCCCGAAAATTTGCGAGAATACAATACGAATGATGATATACTTCCAAGCGTAATGCCTCCTGCCATATAGAAGAGCGCACCGAATACACTGATCAGCGCAAGAGACATGTTATTCAGAAAATTGACCATTGGTCCTGTCATGCATGAAAAACTGTCTGCGCGGTAATTTGATTCCACCGCATCCTCGTTGAAGTTGTCAAAACGGTTGACGAAGTCTGCTTCACGCCTATATGCCTTTACTGTTTTTATGCCAGCTGTCATTTCCTCTACATAGCCATTCATTCCGCCAAGTGCTTCTGAACGTTTGCGGTACATCGGTCGTACTTTTTTGTTGCGGTAATGCGTGAAGATCATTGAGATAGGAATTGTTGCGGCAAATACAAGGATAAGGCGTGGCGAGATCGCGAACATCATCGCAAATGAGCCAATTACAGTGATCACGCTTGAGAGCATCGTCACAAGATCGCTCGAAAGCGACGCATTGACGGTATCTATATCGTATGAGATCACGCTGATGACATCACCTGTCTGCCTGTCATCGAAGAAACGTACAGGAAGAGATGTCAGCTTTTCAAACACATCTTTTCTCATGCGGTAAACTACATTGCGTGAGAGCCTTATCATCAGAAGCGAAAGTATATAACTGAGCGCTGATGAGAGAATGTAGAAAATGATCATCAGTTTCGCATAATAAAATACAGAGGTGAAATCCACAGAGCCGTTCTCTGTCTTGATCGCATCTATAGCATGTCCGGAAAGCTGCGGACCTAAGAGTGCCAACAGTTCACCTGTGATGCTTAAGGTGACAGCAAGGATAAGCAGCCATTTATATGATGACAGGTATCTCCATAAACGTTTTAAGATAACGCTGGTCTTCTGCGTGGGGCGTTCAAAGCTTTGATTTCCCATAGGACCTTTGATGGTTGGAGCTTTCATGATACCGCCTCCCCCATCTGAATGTTATAGATGTCGCGGTAGCTTTCACAGGAGTGCATAAGTTCGTCATGAGTACCGCTTCCTATCACATGACCGCCGTCCATCACGAGGATAATATCTGCACTAAGAATAGAACTTACACGCTGTGATACGATGACCTTCGTTGTTCCTTCAAGATCATGTTTGAGTGCATGGCGGAGCGATGCGTCCGTCCGATAATCAAGCGCACTTGAGCAATCATCAAGCAGAAGGATATCAGGTCGTGATGCTACAGCTCTCGATATGAGCAGACGCTGTTTCTGTCCTCCGCTCAGGTTGTCTCCACGAGCAGATACATGTGATGAATAGCTGTCTTCCTTGTCATTGATGAAATCTGCCTGAGCGGTATCTGCCGCCGCTTCAATCTGTTCATCCGTCAGTCCACGCATAAAATCTATGTTTTCGCGTATTTCTCCGGAAAATAAAAAGTCATTTTGGAACACTACACCGAAGTGGCGGTACAGTTCATCCGGTGAAATAGAAGATACCGGGCGTCCGTCAATCAACACTTCTCCTGAGTCTGCATCGTAAAATCTGAGAAGCAGCTGCAGGAGCGTAGTCTTTCCGCTTCCCGTCGGACCTATGATGCCAAGCGTCTGCCCGCGTCCCAGCGAAAAGCTGACATCGGTGATATTGTCGCGAACTTTATTATATGAAAAGTTAACATGACGAAATTCGATGTGCGCATCACTGCATCCGTCAGCTGCACCGGTACTTACCGGCATATCATCGGGCGAATTAAGCACCTGTTCGATTCGCTTCGCACTTGCAAGTCCTTTTGAGTAGATGACGAACAGACGCGTTACCATAATTAGAGCGTTAAGGATTATAGTAAAATAACTTAGGAATGCGATGATCACGCCGGGGGTTGTGTGTCCTGCGTTAACGCGGTATGCGCCGACTATGATGACAAGTGCGAGACCGCAGTTGAGCATAAGATTCATTACCGGATTCGTGATCGCCATAAGATCTTCGGCGCGCTGTTCGCGGTCAGCTACTGAAGCGTTGGCTTCTTCGAATCTGTCACGCTCGTATTCTTCCTTGGAAAGTGCTTTAATGACACGCACACCTGTCATATTTTCCTGTACTTTGCGTACAAGCTGGTCAAGTGCCTCTTGTGTACTTGTATAGAGTGGAACACCTTTACCTGAGACTTTAAGTACCACGAAAAGGAGAAACGGCAGCATGCCTACGAGTACAAGTGTAAGTACTGGTTCCATGGCAGCAGTGACAACGATTCCGCCAAGAAGCAGGATGGGCGCACGTATGCCGAGACGCTGCATGCGGTCGAGCATGTTATGAACGTTATATGTGTCGCTCGTAAGACGTGCGATCAGAGAGGATTCCGTAAATTCATCTGTCTGCGCGCATGAGAGCGAGAAAGTACGCGAGAAAAGATCGTGGCGAAGCTTCTTCGTCACATTTGATGAGATTCGGGTAGACATTTTATTTGCCGTCACATTACCAACAAACGCGAGCAGTGCGCATATGCTCATCAGTACGCCCCAGAACCAGATAGCCCGCGTATCACGTGCCGGAGCGCAGACATCAAGTATATGAGAGAGCATCCACGGCAGCAGAAGTTCAACGATCGTTCCGCCGAATTTTATAAGAAACTGAACGATCATTTTGGGAATCTGCGGTTTTACGTAGTCTGTTATTTTTATAGTTTGTGCACCATCTTTACTCATTACTAACACCTTCAACATGTGAACTGCAGCATCGCAGTACATTTTTTCTGACCTCTGTATCATAACACAAATTATGCTGCAAGACAGATTCTGATTTTTTAGGTAAAGCTTGTCTTAATTTAGGTGCATTTATTAGGGGTATTTTATGCTAGAATTGAATCGTGAACATAGCGCAAAGGAGTAGACGTAATGGAGATAAATATCCTTATCGTTGATGATGATGAGATTCTGGTAAATAAGATCTCAGATTCGGTCGACTGGAAAAGTCTTGGCATCACGATGACTTTTACTGCAAATAATATAAGACAGGCGGAATCGATCATAGAGGAATATGATATCGATATCGTATTGTCTGATATAGAGATGCCGCAGGGAAGCGGTCTTGAACTGCTCGAATGGATAAGAAATAATAATAAAAAGATCGAGTGTCTTATTTTGAGCAGCTATGCATATTTCGGATACGCGCAGAAAGCTATTGAACTTAAAGCTGCCGAGTATCTGCTTAAACCGGCATCCAATAAGGATATTGAAAGGGCACTGACTGGTATAGTGGACAGGATCAGATCATCCGAAAGCGCTGAACAGGCAGATGAGACTTGCGCAAATTACAGAAATGAGGAGCTGTGGTCTGACTATTTTGCATCAGACAGAGTCGATGAAAAAAAGGTACAACAGATTGAACTTATATATGGGAAAGGACAGTTTCGTGTCGGACTGATCAGGATGATACCGGACAGTGATCACAGAAATAAAAAGGATCTGTCTATAGATCATTTTGTAATAAAAAATATGGTAAAGGAACTCGCTGACATAAATAACGTTGCCGTTCTCTATATTCAGCAGATAAGTGATTATATAAGCCTTACGGTAACGAGAGAAGACAGCATAGATGATCAGCATATGCTCGCAGAGAGAGTATATGAGAATATGACAGAGAGATTTCATTTTCCGGTATGCATCTATCTTGGAGATCTGCTTCCGGTAGAAAAACTGCTGCCAGACAAGCAGGAACTTCTAAGACTTGAATGCTGCGCTGTTGTCAGTGGGAATGGTCTTCTAGTGGAAAATGAGTGGAAGGGCAAAGAAACCGCCAGGCTGATACCGCCGTGGGATGAATGGGAGAGACAGATGTTCCTTGCGGAGAATCCGGATGATGTCGGAGCAGCGATAATAAAGTACCTTGAGGGGTTTGAGAAGGACAATCAGCTGACAAAGAAGATGCTTGCCGGATTCAGAGCTGATTTTGTACAGATGCTTAACGGGTTTATGAAAAAGTGTGAGAAGCGGCTCTCAGATCTTTTTGATGATGAAGAATTTCAGTATCAGTATGAAGCATCAGGCGAATCAATGAGGACGATGACGGAATTCATCAGGAATTTTTATCATAAGCTCAGCGGCAATAAAGCAATGAGCGAGGAAAATGATTCGGCGGTATCTATAATAAAGGATTATATCGACAATCATTTCGGCGAGGAGCTGAGCAGAAAACAGTTGGCAAATATGGTGTTTCTGTCAGAGGATTACATCTCTAAGCTGTTCAGAGCGGAGACAGGCATGTATATCCCGGAGTATATAACAGGGGTGCGGATCGGTAAGGCACAAGAGTATCTGCTTAACTCGGATCTGCCGATAGGAAGTGTCGCACTTGACGTTGGATACAACAATTTCTCTTATTTCAGCAAGAACTTCAGAGATATCGTTGGATGTACGCCGAACGAATATAGAAGAAAAAACGCGAAGCCAGGCATAGGATGATTTTTTTGTTTCTGGCATCATGTAACAAAAAAACGTAGTTTTATCAAAAAGGCAGAATGATGAAAATAATCAGATTTTTCTGTCTTTTTTTTATTAAAAAGACAACGTAAAAATAATAACAGTGAACGCGTGATTCCTATAAGATATTTATCAGGAACACAGAGAGTTGCAGGTGGTCCATGAGAATAAAGCATAGAAAAAAGAATATCAGTTTTTCAAGAATGTCAGTTATTGTGTTTATCCCGTTTATCTGTGTATTTGCGTTCAGTATATATCTTCAGATCAACGGTGCCGTACAGACGAGAAAACTGGCATACCAGTACATCAAAGAGACAGCGCAGTTCTATCTGGACAAGATAAGCAGTGATATGCAGATGATGGACAGTGATATCATTCAATCTGCTGATGTGAATCAGGAAGTATATGATTTCCCACCTGATATGGATGATGCGCAGAGCGAATATTATGATGTGCTGAATTCTCTTATGAAGCAGAACAGAAGCCTGAAAGACAAGTATTCTGAGACCGGAATCTTCTATGTATATAACAGAAGATCAAAGACATTTGTAGATTGTGACGGAAATTACTTTGAGACAAGTAGTGCCGAGATACTTGTACGTGATATAAAGAAGACAATTGATGCTTCGGCGGACTGCAATGATGAAACCGTTAACTGGAAAGTTTTTTCATCAGATTCGAATATAAGTCTGTTAAGCACATATAGCAGAAATGGAGTTGTGTTCGGATGTACGATTCCGGTCGAGACGATATTTAAAAGTCTGGAACAGATGAATCTCACTTATGACCTGTATCCGTTCCTGTATTCGTCCGAGGGAATGATAATTAGACCTAAAGTAGGCTCGGAACACGATGTAAATAAAATGATCGAAATGATCAATGAAAGTAGCATCGACAATAGACTCGATCTTGATAATTACTGTACGTGTTCATTCCCATTTGGAAACATCGGAACAGTCAGGATGCTGATAATATCGAGCGACGGGATGCTTGAGAGAGTTCTTTTCAATCAGAGAATGTCGGTAGCGATAATATGTGTATTCATTCTTGTTATGCTGCTGACCGCAGGGATATATTACATGCGGATACTTCAGCCGATGAAGAGATTTGTAGACGGTCTTGATGAGATAGATGAAGATCAGTATATAAATGAAGATGGTGAAAACGGAATAATCGAACTTGAGACTGCGAGCATTCGTTTTAAGAATCTACTCAGAAAGATACAGAGTCTTAAGATAGCGATATATGAGAAAGAGCTTGAAAAGAGCAGGATAGAGCTTGACTACGTAGAGGAGCAGATAAAGCCTCATTTTTACATTAACTGTCTCAGCATAATACATGGAATAGCAGAGTCAGATAATGAAGGAAAGATCGTTCAGATAACAAGCGTACTTTCAGAATATATAAGGTATATGTTTGACAATGATTTACAGAAAAAGAATCTTGGCGCGGAGATATCTCATATACAGAATTATGTTGATATACAGCATATAAGGTATGGTGACGAATCTTTTTCTTTTGAAGTGATAAATGATGAAGGACTCGAAAAATGTCTTGTGCCGTCACTCCTTCTTCAGACGATAGTTGAAAATTCATTTTCACACGGTATGTCACTTGATAAACATCTGGATATCACACTTTATATAGTGATCGAAGAAGGTGCTGATTCTAACAAGAACATCTATATCAGCCTGTCAGATACAGGTCCGGGATTCCCGGAAGATGTACTAAGGCGCCTGAATGATAACGAAGAAATATATTATGAAGGCCGCAAGCACGTAGGACTAAATAATATCCAGAAAAGACTTAAGCTCATGTATGGGGATAAAGCTTCAATCGCGTTTTCAAATATGAGTGAGAATTATGGAGCGATAGTGGAAGTGAGATTTCCGCTCGAATATGACTAAGAGCGTGGTGTTTAGGAGAATGGTATGTACGCTGCTGTTGAACAGATGATAGAAAAAGTAAGGACAGGATTACAGGACGAATATTCAGCATATGTCTTTGAAAACTGTTATCGGGATACAATCGAGAAGACAATCCATATTGAACCGGACAAAACAGTTTTCATTTTGACCGGTGATATCCCTGCAATGTGGCTTAGAGATTCTACATGTCAGATGAAGCCGTATCTCCCGCTATGCAGAGATGATGCGGAGATAGCGGATATCATAGAGGGACTGATAAAGAGACAGTTTTCTTATATTATCGCAGATCCTTATGCGAATGCATTTAATGAGACAGAAAACGGACACTGTTATCTTCATGATGAGACAGAGATGAAGCCGATCATATGGGAAAGAAAGTATGAACTTGATTCACTGTGCTTTCCACTTCAGCTTTCATATCAATTCTGGAAATCATCAGGAAGAACCTCTCATTTTACAAAAGAGTGGAAAACAGCTGTCTTGAGAATAATGGAAGTGCTGGATACAGAGCAGTTTCACGAAACAAAGTCAAAATACAGATTTATCAGAAAAAACCATCCGGTTCCGGATACTTTATCAAGAGACGGAATGGGCGCTCTGGTAAAAGAAAATATAGGTATGGTGTGGTCGGGATTCAGACCAAGTGATGACGCGTGCACATATGGATATCTTGTACCGTCCAACATGCTCCTGACGGTCGTTATGGGTTATCTGTCGGAGATATCAAGTGAAGTATATGGCGATGAAAAACTTGCGAGTAGAGCTCTTAATCTGGCAGAACAGGTCAGAGCATCTATAGAGAAAAACGCAGTGATAGACATTTTCGGAAGAAAACTCTATGCATACGAGATAGATGGATTCGGACAGTATGAGCTTATGGATGATTCAAATCTTCCAAGTCTTCTTTCAGCACCATATATGGGTTACTGCAAGGCAGATGACAAGATATATAAAACTACATGTAAAATGCTCCTGAGTGAAGAAAACAGATATTACTACAAAGGAACTGTATTGGAGGGAATCGGAAGTCCGCATACTCCGGCGGGATATGTATGGGATATATCACTTGCGATGCAGGGACTTGTGAGCAGCGATAAAGAGTATAAGAAGGAGATGATCAGCAGACTTTCACATGCTGACGGAGGCACAGGACTTATGCATGAAGGCATAAGCTGTAATGACGATAAAGAATACACAAGGCCGTGGTTTTCCTGGGCAAATGCCATGTACTGCGAACTTGTGATGGATTATCTGGGATATTGCTAGTCGTTATCGGTAACAATCGATGCTTTGCATCGACATAATATATTTTTAAGGAGGGTATATATGAAGAAGAGGTTAGTAGCGTTGATGCTGACAGCAGCAATGTCAGTAAGCCTTGCGGGCTGCGGAAGTACTGCAGCAACAGGCACGGGGAGTGCGGCAGCTGAGACAAAGGCGGCAGCAGGTACAGAGGCATCGGGAACAGCGGCAGCAGGAACAAGCTCGGATGGCACTATAGCCGGATGGGTAGCAGCGGCAGATGAAAAAGATGATGCCGAGCCCGGGAAGAATGATGACAGAGCATTTAAGAAATTTGACAAGGTCGTAGAAGTACACATCGGTGAGCAGATCGATCCTACAGATAAGACACTTCCGGATGGCGATACTGCAGACAATAACCAGTACACAAGATATCTTCTTGATAATTATAACATTAAAGTCGTAGCAGACTGGACAGCAGGAAGTGTTCCTGATTTCCAGCAGAAGGTTTCACTCTGCATAGCATCTGATTCACTTCCGGATGCAGTCCTTGCTCCTAATAGAAACTATCTTGTTCAGGCTTCAAGAGCAGGTCTTCTGGCAGATATGAGCGATACAGTCAACAAGTATGCTTCAAAGCAGGTCAAAGAGATCTTTGAGACAACAGACGGACGTGCATTCTCAAATGCATCAGTAGATGGAACATTTGTAGGTCTTCCAAATATAACAGTTGATACAGATGGTGTATATGTTTACTTTATCCGTCAGGATTGGCTGGATAAGCTTGGAATCGAAGTTCCAAAGACAGTCGATGAACTTGGAAAAGCAGCTAAAGCATTCATGGATGCAGGATACAGCAAAGATTATGCTATAGCAGGTATAGATAACGGCAACAGAACATATTCCAATTTCCTTAATTCATCAAATAACGGATATGGTTTCGATGCATTATATCAGGCATTTGATGCAACTCCCGGTTATTTCCTGAAAGATGATTCAGGCAAGGTATATTGGGGAACAACTACAGATCAGACGAAAAACGCTCTTACGAAGCTCAATGAGTGGTATAAGGAAGGTCTTATCAATCCTGAGATCGGTACTACAACAAACGGAGATAATGCAAATAATGTAAAGAACGGCACATGCGGTATCTTCATGGGACCATGGTGGTCACTTGGATATGGCAACCCGGATTCGTTCAAGAATGATACTACAGCTAACTGGCAGGCATATCCCCTTTATAACGACAAGGGTGAGTGGAATATCCATATGAAGGATATCGGCACTACATATACTATGGTAAATAAAAATGCTTCAGATGATGTCAAGAAGGCAGTCGTTATCATGAACAACGTTCTTGTAAGAGATGAGTCTACATTCGATACATCAGTAGCAATCGGATGGTATCCGATCAGAAATACAATGTGCGCAGCTGATGAGTGCGAATATGAAGATGCAGCATTAGAGAGCATTCTTAAGGGCGAGACAAAAGCTGAAGATTATCAGATCGGCGGAAGCCTTTACAATGGTCTTTACAAGAACATGGCGAATGATGCTAAACAGCTTTATACGGTAATATCGAAAGATTATAATCCGGAAAACAGACTTAACGTCACGGATATGGATGTAATGACTAACAATGGACAGTTCAACAGATATTATGCACTTCTTATAGGTGATCGTCCGTATGCGACAGTAGAGCCTAACAAGAAGATATATTCTGAACTGTACTACACGATAGATGGAATGGATACTTATTGGACACAGCTTAATGATACAGAAGATCAGGCAATACTTCAGTTCATCACCGGCGCAAGAAGCCTTGATGAATGGGATGACTTCTGCAAGGAATGGCACAGCCAGGGCGGCGATGAAGTCCTTCAGCTTGTACAGGATTATATTTCTAAATGATAAGCATACAGGTGAGATAAGGTAATTCAGTGTTTATCACAGGGCGCAGAAAGAGATCAAAAATATTTCTATCTGCGCCCTATTTTAAAGATACAGGCAGGAGGAATCGTTAATGAAAAATAATCTGGTTATGAGTGGTAATAGTAAAGCGGTTGTCAGCCCGAAACCAAGAAAATCTGTTCCAACATGGGTAATATACACGCTTATGGTATTACCGGGCTTCATCTGGCTTTTCATGTTTTCGATAGTTCCTATGGCAGGCGTTGTGATGGCGTTTGAGGATTTCAATCCAAGCAAGGGATGGTTTGGATCACCATGGGTAGGACTTAAGTGGTTCAAGTATCTGTTTAAGATGCCTGATGCAACAAGGGCTCTGAGAAATACACTTGTGATAGCGGTATGGAAAATGCTCCTTAATATAGTGATTCCGCTTATATTTGCTCTTCTGTTAAATGAGATCAGAAATATGAAATTCAAGAAGACGGTACAGACTATAGTGTACCTGCCTCATTTTGTCTCATGGGTAATCATGGGCAACATAATCATAAATATATTTTCTGCTAATGGTATTTTTAATACCATCGTAAAGGCTTTAGGCGGACAGCAGACATTAGTCATGACAATTCCCGCAACCTTCCAGGGCGTTCTTATAGGGAGCGATGTATGGAAGGAATTCGGATACAATTCAGTAATATATCTGGCAGCACTTACCGGTATAAGCCCGGATCTGTATGAGGCTGCAGCAATCGACGGTGCAAACAGATGGAAGGCTACGCTTCATGTAACTATTCCTGGACTTGTTCCTACGATAGTGCTTCTGGGAACGCTTTCAATGGGCAACATCCTTAATGCAGGATTTGATCAGGTATTCAACATGTACAATCAGCTTGTCATGAGTACAGGCGATATCATCGATACATACGTATACCGTATAGGTATAACGAACATGCAGTTCTCACTCGCAACGGCAGCAGGTCTGTTCAAGTCGGTCGTAAGCTTTATCATGATCGCCGTGTCGTACATACTTGCTGATAAACTGGCTCATTACAAGATATTCTGATCAAGGGAGGTCCTTATATGAATATGGTTCAGAGTAAGACAGTAGGAGCTAAAGTTTTCAAAGTGATCAATGTGATCATTCTCACGGCGATGGCATTCAGCTGCTTCTATCCTTTATGGTATACATTATGCGTATCACTTTCATCAAAAGCCGCAGCAGAGGGCGGTCTGGTCACAATCTATCCGATAGGCATCAATCTGAGCTCTTATGATCTGATAATGGGCGACAAACAGTTCTGGCGTTCGTTTATGATATCAGTAGAGCGAGTTGTGTTCGGTACTCTGTTTACAATGATCGCGATCATAATGATGGCATATCCGCTATCTAAGAAAAAAGAAAAATATAAGCCCAGAGATATCCTTATGTGGGTCATGATATTCTGTATGCTGTTCAACGGAGGTACTATTCCGTGGTTCATCACAGTCAAGAATTATGGGATGATCGATACGATATGGGCACTGATATTCTCAGGATCAGTTCCGATATTCAATGTACTTCTGCTTATGAATTTCTTCAGGAACATCCCGGGAGATCTGGAAGAAGCGGCGATAGTCGATGGCGCTGGACCGTGGACGATCCTTTGGAAGATAATAGTGCCATGTTCGAAGCCTGTTATCGCGACAGTCGTACTATTCACTTCAGTCGGGTACTGGAATGAATATTTTCAAGGTCTTGTTCTTATTAACAAACAGGAGAACTATCCGCTGCAGACATATATCAGACAGATCACGGTCAATATCCCTGCTGGTGTGACGCTCACGGCTGAGCAGTATCAGCAGCTTTCGACAAAGTCAAATAAATCGCTCGAAGCTGCAAAGGTATTTATTGCACTTGTGCCTATGCTGATAATATATCCGTTCCTTCAGAAATATTTTGTCAACGGCATAACACTGGGCGCTGTAAAAGAGTAGTTAATGAAAAGATCGGGCAACATGAATCAGATACTGGGAGCAGTAAAAGAGTGTTAATGAGACAATCGGGCAATATGAATCAGACACAGGGAGTTATAAAGGGAATATAGATATGTTATGGAGGTAATCTACTATGAGATTCACTAACGGATGCTGGATGATGCGCGAAGGGGTTGAATGTTTTTCTCCAAAGCAGGCGTATGAGGTGATAGATCAGGGGCAGAGCATAAAGCTTGTGGCTCCGACAAATAAGATAAAAAATAAAGGTGATACGCTGGGACTTGTAAATCTTACGGTCTTTATTTCGGCGCCCTATCCGGAAGTGATACGTGTACAGACGTATCACCATATGGGAATCAGGGAAAAAGAACCAAAATTTCAGATATCACCGGTTTCAAAAGAAAAGATAAAGTATGAACTGGACGAAGGGATACTCACTGTTCATTCAGGAACACTTTCACTTGTCATAGATACTGTGGACTGGAAGATGCACTATGAGAGAAACGGCAGGCTTCTTACAAAGAGTAACGGAAGAGGTCTTTCTTTTATGAAGGAAGACTGGAAGGGAATGCCGTATGACACTGCGGGCGAGGGCGCATATATGCATGAGCAGCTCGGACAGTCAGTGGATGAGAAAGTATATGGTTTTGGAGAGAAGTTCACTTCATTTATCAAGAATGGTCAGACGGTAAAGATGTGGAACGAAGACGGCGGGACGTGTACTGACCAGTCATATAAGAACATTCCGTTTTATATGACAAATAAGGGGTATGGCGTATTCGTCAATCATCCGGAAAAAGTTGAATTTGAGGCTGCGACAGAGAACGTTTCGGGAGTAAGTTTCTCAGTAAAGGGTGAGAGCCTTGATTATTTTGTCATAAACGGACCTTCTATGAAGGAAGTTCTGATGCATTACACGGATATCACCGGGAAACCGGCGCTTGTTCCACAGTGGTCATTTGGATTGTGGCTCTCTACTTCATTTACGACTGATTATGATGAGAAGACTGTAATGAGCTTTATAGACGGAATGAAAGAGAGAGGGATACCTCTGTCTGTATTTCATTTTGACTGCTGCTGGATGAAGGAATTCCACTGGACGGATTTCGTATGGGATTCAAGGATATTTCCTGATCCTAAGGGTATGCTCTCAAGGATAAAGGAGCGCGGAGTAAAGATATGCGTCTGGATCAATCCTTACATAGGGCAGGAATCAGTACTGTTCAAAGAAGGCGCTGAAAAAGGGTATCTCATTAAGCGCGCAAATGGTGACGTATGGCAGTGGGATATGTGGCAGCCGGGACTTGCACTTGTTGATTTTACTAATCCGGACGCATGTAGATGGTACCAGGGAAAACTTAAAGAACTTCTTGATACCGGGGTTGATTGTTTCAAGACTGACTTTGGCGAGAGGATTCCAACAGACTGTGTATATTATGATGGCTCGGATCCGGTCAAGATGCACAACTATTATACGTATCTTTATAATGAATGTGTTTTCGATGTTCTCGAAAGCGTAAAGGGTAAAAATGAGGCGATCTTATTTGCCAGATCAGCTACCGCAGGAACGCAGAAATTCCCGATCAACTGGGGCGGCGACTGCTGGTCAGATTATGAATCGATGGAACAGTCGCTTCGCGGAGGACTTAGCCTTACGAGCAGCGGCTTTGGATACTGGAGTCATGATATCGGCGGGTTCGAGAATACTTCGACACCGGACGTGTATAAGAGATGGGCAGCGTTCGGACTTTTCTCTTCACACAGCAGACTGCATGGAAGTTCATCATACAGGGTGCCGTGGGTATATGATGATGAAGCTGTAGATGTAGTCAGATTTTTCACAAGGACAAAATTATCACTCCTGCCTTATCTGTATTCGAGCGCTGTGAATACGAGCAGGACAGGCATACCGATAATGCGCTCGATGGTAATAGAATTCACAGATGACGAGATATGTTCATATCTTGATAAGCAGTATATGCTTGGCGATTCTATCCTTGTGTCACCGATATTCAACGATGAAGGGATGGCTGATTATTACCTTCCGGCCGGGAGATGGACTAATATATTTACCGGCGAAGAGGATAACGGCGGTCATTACAGGCGTGAACATCACAGCTATATGTCTATACCTGCATGGGTTCGCGAAAATACGATCCTTCCTACAAGCACATATACAGATGATGCCTTATATGAGTTCGATGATCATATGGAATATAAGGTATACGGTCTTTGCGATAAGGCAGATGCTGTAGTATATCAGCATGCAGATGAGATAATGGAACTTCATGGTACAAAGAGCGCTGACGGGATAATATTTACACAGAAAGCAAAAAAGCCGTATGATATAAGACTTGTAAATGTAAAAGCAGTCTCGGTATCAGGAGCTTCTATGAAGATCGATGGAAATGATACGCTCATTCATGTTGACGATGTTAAGGCTGAGATAGTTTGCAAGGTGTGAAATGATGGTCATGTGAAAAATATCGAAACGGTATTATATGATCATTGGAATATGGGAGCATGCGGTGAAAATTATGGATTCAACACTGTATGGTAATCAAGACATAGGTGGACGTGTGAGGTATACAGATCCGTCGCTGTCTGCACATGAGAGAGCATCTGACCTTATAGGGAGGATGACGCTTAGAGAAAAAGTCGGTCAGCTTAATCAGAGACTGTATGGATTCAGGATATATAAAAGGAATGGAAATGATATAGAACTTACCGCTGAATTCTGTGATGAAGTCAGGAGATTCGGCGGTATAGGCGTTTTATATGGACTGTACAGAGCTGATCCGTGGGCAGATAAAGATGAGGATACCGGGATAACTCTCGAACTATCTAAGAAGGCATATAATACGGTTCAGAAATATGTCATAGATCATTCAAGGCTTGGCATACCAATGCTGCTCAGTACCGAATGTCCGCACGGACATCAGGCGCTGGGCGGAGGTCTGCTGCCTGTAAATCTGGCGGCGGGAGCTTCATTTGATCCGGCTATTATAAAAGAAGGTTATGAAGCGTGTGGTCGTCAATTACAATCTGGACATGTAGATATCGCGCTTATGTCTATGCTCGATATTCTAAGGGATCCGCGGTGGGGCAGGTGTGAAGAGTGCTACTCCGAGGATCCTTTTCTTGCGTCAAGGATGGCTGAAGCCGCAGTCAGCGGCATGCAGTCAAGTGGTGTCAGCTGCACTGCAAAGCATTTCTGTGCTCAGGGTGAAACGACAGGCGGGGTAAACGCGAGTGCCGCGAGGATAGGAGAGAGAGAACTCCGGGAGATTCACCTTCCGGTCGTAAAAGCATGCTGCGACGCCGGGGTAGACGGGATAATGGCGGCATACAATGAGATAGACGGTGTCTATTGTCATGCAAATAAGTGGCTTATTAATGATGTGCTGCGCAGAGAGATGGGGTTTGGCGGCACAGTGATGGCTGATGGACTTGCCATTGATCTTCTGAAAAAGATAACAGGCGGTGATACGCCAAAGGCAGCTGCATTAGCGCTTAAGGCGGGCATCGATATCAGCTTGTGGGATGAAGCATATTCGAGGCTTGATGAGGCTGTACTTCAGGGACTTGTATCTGAGCAGCAGCTTGATGAGGCTGTGATGAGAGTGCTGGAACTTAAGTTCAGCAAGGGTCTGTTTGAACACAGCTATATGGATGAGAATATGATCAGCTCAAAAGCTGCGGGGATAGATAATGTTTCACTTGATATTGCCAGAGAATCTTTGGTCTTACTGAAGAATGAAGATAATATTCTGCCGTTGGGAGACAGATACAAGAAGATCGCTGTAGTAGGGTATGAAGCGTCAGACAGATACGTACAGTTTGGAGATTATACTCCTCCGATAGATGAAAGCTCATGTATGACGGTCAGTGAGGGGATGCGGATATATGCGCCTTCAGGTGTCAGTGCCCAATACGTGAGAGGGTGTGGCTTCTCGGAAGAGATGCCAAAGGAAAAAGAAAAGGCTATAAAAGCCGCAAAGGCTGCGGACATCGTAGTAGTAGTCATCGGAGGGTCATCATCGAGATTCGGCGGAGCGGAATTCGACGGTAATGGAGCTGCTATCGCAAATGAGAAAAAAAGAGAGATGGACTGCGGAGAAGGAATGGACAGTGCATCACTCAGGATCCCTGCGGCACAGGAGGATCTGCTTCATGAATTAAGTCTTATAGGTAAGCCGATAGTAACGGTATTGATCGCGGGAAGACCATATGTTATCGAACAGGAGATAAGAGAAAGTCAGGGAATTATATATTCATTTTATCCGGGACCGTGGGGTGGCAGAGCTATAGCGGAACTTATATTTGGAATCATATCTCCGTCCGGCAGACTTCCGGTATCTATACCACGTGATGCAGGTCAGCTGCCTGTATATTACAACGCAAAATCGTCGTATGAACCTGCAGGATATTCTGATATAAAAGGCGGCGCATCATATTCATTTGGATATGGTCTTAGTTATACTGAATTTTTCATAAATGACATCAGTGTCACAAAGGATGAAAAACATATAAGTGTAAAGTTCACTATCAGCAACACCGGGGCGATGGAAGGCTGTGCCGTGCCGATGGTATTTGTACACAGGATATCGGGAGAGACAACGCCAAGGGTATGTGAGCTTAAGGCTTTTACAAGAGTTTGGCTTGAAGGCGGAGAAGAACGGATAGTAGAGATGTCTGTTTCAAAGGAAGAACTTTTCTATTATGGGTGCGATATGAGAAAGATATCGTATTTCGACGATGTGGAGCTTATAATAAAAGAAGGTGAAAACACTTACAAAAGCAATTAATGACAAGGAGAAAGATGACACTCCTGGAGTATTTGAGCAAGAGGGAAAGATGCGAAGTGTAAAATCAGGTGTCAGATCGTACCATAACCATATGTCGAGAAATAAAGTGCTGCTGGTATTTGCAGCCGTTCTGATCTTTTTTAACATAATAGTTTTTAATGATTCGTGCTTCTATAGTCAGCCGATATGCAGGATCGTAAGTATAGAGACGACGCAGCAGCCGGATGTCGTTGGAGATCTGGGCACAAGCGAGAGCGCGTACAGACAGAAGCTTGTATGCAAGGCGATAAATGGTACACAGCATGATGTGGATGCAGCCAGTACGACAAGCCGCATGACAGCCAGTGCGGATAACACATTTACGATTGAGAATGATTATACTTTTTCAAGATATAACGATACGAAGTATCATAAGGGAGATTATCTTTTTCTGCGGGAAGTAAAGACTGATAATGCCGGAAATATCACTTCGGCGGTGATCGACGGTCAGAAGAGAGATTATTTTCTTTCGATACTTTTGAGCGCTGTGATATTTGGGGCGGTGCTGACAGCCGGCGCAAGAGGCGCTGCATTTGCCATGGCGCTTGCGGCAAATATAGGAGTTCTGGCAGCAGGCTTTGCATGCTTTCAGGCAGGAGTCAGCTTCATCTTTGTAACAGCAGCATTTCTTGTCATATTCCCTTTTATTTCCCTGATGCTCTGTATTGGAAAAAATGAACATATGAAAGCCTCCCTGATATGCACATATGCAGTGACGGGAGTGCTTGCGGCGGTCTATTGCCTGTTAAGGAGGCTGTCACCGAATCTGGATTATACACTTCAGGACTACGTGAGAAACGGGACTCTTGATATCGATCTGCTGCTTTCCTGCGGGACGATAATAGGAAGTCTCGGAGCGATAATGGACACGTCGATATCGCTGACGAGCGGTGCGGCGGAGATCTTGCGGCGTACGCCGGAGATAGACGATGCTTCTCTGAGGGAGTCGCTTCGTGATATCGGGATCGATGTGACGGGAACTATGATAAATGTGCTGTTTTATACTTATATGGCGGGACGGATTCCGATGTGCATCGCACAGCTTGCAAACGGAATGCCGGTTTTTGTCATGTTCAGATATTACATGCCGTTCGAACTTATAAGGTTTCTGACGGGTGCTGTCGGCATAGCGCTGACGACGATAGTATCGGAGTGGTTTATCGTGAAACACATGAAAAAACATATTGATGATAAGTCTGAAATTGTTAAAGGCGTAAGTGAGAGTGTCAGTGTAGATGATGACATCAGTAAGCAGGTGAAGTTATGATGGTTCTGGCGATGTTTATAATGCTAGTTGTCCTGGTCATATATATCGCACGTGATAAAAGCGGGAAGGTGATGCTGACACTTTTATATAACGCGCTCGTCTTATTTGCAGCGGTAGTGCTGCTTGGTATGCATGTAAATCCATATGTGATAGGGTGGATAAGCTTTGGACTTATATCTCTTCTTACACTGTTTTACCAGAATGGGGTAAATGAAAAAACGAAGGCTTCTTTCATTTCCCTTGTTATAATAATGGGGATATTGACAGTTCTCGTGCTATTCTTGTGCGACAGGGCGGGAATATGTGGCTTAAATAGCAAGACAGCTGTCGAGGATGAAGTGTCGGTGCTTGATCTGCATATCCGAGTGAACATGGTGGGCGTGACATATGTCGTTATCATGCTTGGACTTATAGGAACAGTGAAGGACAGCGCGATGGCTGTGGCGACCGGTCTTTATGAGGTAAATGAGAAGAATCCCGGGCTGTCACAGCACGAACTTTTTGCATCGGGTATGAACATTGGACGCGATATCATCGGAGTTACGATTAATACGCTCTTATTTGCCGCGATAGGAGAGTCGATGCTGATGGTTCAGATGTACTTCGACTGTAATTATACATTTGCGCAGCTGATCAATGCGAAATCGCTTTTTCAGGAAGTTGTGCTGATGCTTGTCGGTGGCTTAGGAGTTGAACTATCGGTTCCCATAACGAGCGCGATAACGGCGATCCTGATGAACAGATCGGTTTTTAGTGACCGTTGAGGGGTATTTAAGACATTTTCTATTGATTCTTATTTTTTGTAATGATATCCTGACAGGTGGTTTTGAGCTGTCTGGCAGCAGAAAAGCCGCAATAACGATATGTTGTGGGTTTCAAAAGCAGCAAATATGTTTATGAGGTGGAAGATGAGTAGAAGGAAGGAAAAAGGTAAAAAGCGTTGTGGCTTCTTCCGAAGGAATATCTTCTTTTGGATAGGTCTCGCAATCACATACCTTTGTATCGCAATACCGATCAATCAGTTATTTTCCCATCCCGAACCAACAGAAGAAGATTATGAGGCAGCACCGGAACCCGGATATTCAGGCGGTGAGGACGGATTCTATGTGGTAGATAAGGCAGGAGTCTTATCGGATGAGACAAAGAGTTTTATAGAAGCGCAGGGAGAGGCATTATGCGCCAGCACTAAAGCGCAGGTCGCTGTAGTCGTAGATCAGGATTCGGGCGATGATGGCATATATCCATACAGCATGAATCTTTTCGATGAAAATAAATATGGTGATGTAAAGCTTGATAACGGAGTCCTTTTAGTGATGCTGACAAATGAAGAGCAGGATGATGTAAAAGGTCCGCATGCAAGGATCACTACCGGATATGGAGTTGAGGGATGTCTTCCTGATGGAAAATGCGGACGTATCCTTGATACTTACACGATGCCGGCTATGAAGGAAGGAAACTATGATAAGGCAGCGGTAGATACATGGAAAGTTATCGCAACGACTGTGTATCAGGAATATGGCGTGGAAGTTCCTGCGGCAGTCAATATGGACACTACCGCAGTAGAAGATACTGATGGCGATGATGAAGATGAGGGACTTGGACTGAACGGCTGGATATTTGTCATATGGCTGATATTTGCTATCATGTTCGTAGTGGCAAGGATCATGTATTCGGATGAGGATCAGGTCAACCCATACAAAGGCTGGGTAGGAAGATGGTTTAGGGAAGGCTATGGTCCACTTGGATCTATTCTTATGATCCTGAGCCTGTTTGGTGACGGAGATGGCGGCGGCTTTAGCGGCGGCGGTGGCGGCGGCTCATCCGGAGGCGGCGGTTCATCAGGCGGCGGAGGAGCGAGCAGGTAAGAGCCGTAAGATGAACGAAGACGGCGAATAGCAGTAATAAGAGAAGCCAGTAAGAACAGTAATAAGAGCAGCAACAAGAGCAGTAATAAGAGTATCAATAAGAGCAGCAATAGAACACATAATATCAAAACTGCAGTCTAAGCTCATACGAGCGGACAAAAGGAGAGAAAATGAAAAAGACGATAGGAATCATAATAGCGGTAATAGTAGTTATAATCGCAATCTTTGCGGGCACATATAATTCGCTCGTATCATCACAGGCAGCAGTCGAACAGAAACAGGCAGATATCGATACGCAGCTTAAGAGGCGTACAGATCTTATACCAAATCTTGTGACTGTAGCAAAGAGCTATGCAGCTCATGAGACTGAGGTATTTGATGCGGTAAATAAGGCAAGAGAAAATCTTATGGGTGCCGGAACGATGCAGGAGAAGGCAGCAGCTGATGATCAGCTTACAAGCGCACTTGGAAAGCTTGTTGCTATTGCTGAAAATTATCCGGAACTGAAATCGGATACCGTATATGTAGATCTTATGGATGAACTCGCAGGTACTGAGAACAGGATAAGCACAGCACGGACTAATTATAACGAAGCAGTAAAGGATTATAATACAGGGATCCGTTCATTCCCTAAAAATATATTCGCAGGCATGTTCGGCTTCGAAAAAGCAGAGTATTTTACTGCATCAGAAGCAGATCAGGAACCTGTCACAGTCGATCTTGAGAATAAATGATGACAGTAGGCGAAGGTCATGAAAATGTAACAAAGAAAAAACATACGGGGCTTAAGGTATTAGGGATAATCTTTATTATTCTCATTGTCTTATTTGTCATCGTATTTGCGCTACTGATGTTTCTGCCTGATGACAGTGACAAGCAGGCCGTGTATAGCAGCGACTATGAAGAGACGGCTCTTACGGATCTTGTCAGCAAACTGTCGCAGGGTGGGAAGAGTCCCTGTAGCGATTATGATGGGGAAAATGGAATCTGGGGCACTGCAGGAATTGATGATTCAGGGGAGCTTCGTGCTCCATACACTGATACATCAAAAGCGCAGACTGTAACGTGGATGGTATATATAGTAGGAGCGAATCTTGAAAGTGAAGACGGCGCTGCGAGTGCTGATATTCAGGAAATGCTGGATTCGAAGAACGGCAGTGATCTGAATGTCGTCATTCAGACCGGTGGTGCAACGAAATGGGATAATGGAAATATTTCTGCCGATACCCGTCAGCGCTGGCTGATCCAGAACGGAGAGATGTCACTTTGCGAAGATATCGGACAGGATTCGATGTGCACGGAGAGTTCACTTTCGGATTTTGTATCATGGTCTGCGGAGACATATCCGGCAGACAGGTACATCCTGACACTATGGGATCATGGCGGCGGGACGCTTGGCGGATATGGCTCTGACGAGAATTATCCGGAGGACGGGCTTGATCTTGCAGAAATGGCAGGTTCAGTTGCTGACAGCGGGATAAAGCTTGATATAGTCTCATTTGACGCGTGTCTGATGGGAACAATGGAGACAGCATATACATTTTCACAGTATGCCGATTACCTTATCGCGAGCGAAGAGACAGAGCCGGGCGACGGCTGGTATTATACGGATACGATGAAGGCGCTTTCTGATGACCCGGCAATGTCAAGTGAAGAACTTGGAGCAAGACTTATCGATGATTACGGTGATTATTACGCAAATACAGGAGTGACGCTGTCACTTATAGATCTTCGCGTGATCCCGAAACTATATAAAGCATGTACGTCATATTACCAGAGTGCTGATCAGGAACTCACAGAACAGCAGGGATTTACACAGCTGTCATCTGCGAGAAGCGGAAGCAGGTCCTATGCCGACGGAGAATACGAGCAGGTAGATCTTGCGGATTATGTGCAGCGCACAGATGTATCAGGCGGCGAAGATGTTGTAAGAGCACTGTTTGAAGCGGTGAGATATCGCAATAAGTCGGATCTGACCGGGTCATACGGACTCGCCACTTATTTCCCGTATACAAGTCCTGAAGAATATGCGGATGTGATAAGTGATCTTACTCAGGTAGGGTGTAACGGTGCTGAAGATTTCTATGATTCGTTCCTGAGTATCCTTGCTTCAGGTACGGGGGGAAATGAGAACGGAGTGACGTCGCTTACCGGTTACGAAGAGGAGACGCTGGATTTTGGCGATGAATCATGGTATACGTCAGATGCCGGACAGGGATTCGACTTCGACACGATAGATAACACTGACGAACTGACGCTGGATTACAGCGATAAGGACGAAGCATACGTTCTGTCATTATCTGACGACACATGGGATGATATCGAAGATATACAGCTTCAGGTGATGATCGATGACGGAGAAGGGTATCTTGACCTGGGCTCTGATCAGCTGTGTGATGTGACAGATGACGGCAGCCTGATCGTTGATTTCGACAGCACGTGGACTCTTATAGACGGAATGCCGGTCGCATATTATGCAGACAAGCCCCAGGAAAATGGTGACCTGACAATCTACACCGGAAAGGTACCGGCGGAACTTAACGGCGAAGAGGATATAGACATATGTATCAAGTGGCAGCTTGACAGCGATGGGAACGGAACAGCAGAAGTACTCGGATATCTTCCACAGGATAATGGTCAGACATTGCCTAAAGGATATCTTACATTAAAGAGCGGGGATGAGATCAGGTTCCTTTGCGATTATTATACATACGATGGTGATTACGATGACAGTTATTATATTGGAGATCCGATAACTGTCACATCGCAGGATGATCTACAGGTCGAACTTGGAGACCTTGGAGATTCCAAAGCAGTATGCTGGGTGTGCCTGACCGATGTATATCGTCAAGACTGGTATACAGAAACCGTTGAAGTTACGAATGGAACGGAAGAATAAGGAGAAAAAGCAGATGGGTCTATTTGGTTCGATCAAAAAAGCAGCAGATGATACATGTAAGGGTTATGACAAAGTAAAGACAAATAAGAAGATGACATATGAGGAACTTTATGAAGTTATCAAAGATGGTAATTTCGCGGTGGGAAAACCTGCGCTTGTAGGCAAGGGAATCATGCACTGTATCCAGTTCCCGCCGGTAAATAAATATCTTATTCAGATAGCGGTCACTGGAAATACGATCACGATATCAAAGATCTACAACGGGGTCGGCGGACTTACAAAAGATGTGCTTGGTGATGCAGTTACTGACGGATGGTTCAGCGCGCTGAATGAAGAGAACATCGATCTGAACAGGGCTACTCGTGATATAGGCGAAGAGATAAGCAGACTGCTTAAAGAACAGGGATTGCTGAAAGAATAACTCCAGCATTATGCGCTGCCTTCAGCGAAATGGTCAGAAACATTATTACCACTGGATTCACACGCTTTTATTGCTTTATTTTATACGGGCACCAATTTGTTGAATCCAGTGTATTCGAGAGCTTTCTGTAATTCTCTGGCACTCTAGTATTCTTGTCAAAATTCATTTATATGCTTGATGTTTTCAAATACAGTCTATTAGTCAATAAAGTTGGCAACGCATATGCTGAAACCAATGCGCAGTTTTTTACTTAGTAATTCAATCGAAAAGTTTATTGGAAATAAAAAAACTAATAATTGGTAGGTGACTACTGGGCTCCAATTGCCGGTCGTATTACCAATTACTAGTTCATCTAATGCAAAGATACCACATAAAAATGCACTTGTCAAATATGATGATCATAATGATGGCGGTAGGGGTGCAGATGATCATAGTGATGGTGTAGGTGTAAACGAAATGAGGGAAGGCACAAGCAAAGCTTATGTTATGTTTGGAATATTTAGAGATAATAGAGATATATCTAATACCAGCGACAGACTTGCACGTGTTGTGGTGAATCATAACTCTACAGGATATTACATAGATGATTTTGAAGATTCGATATATGCCGCAAAACTAAAAGGAGGTGTTGCGGTCAATTCCGCCCCCATATGGAAACAAAGTTCCTCAAGGATTACGCCTCCTTCTACATACAAAATATCACAGCTGTTTAATCATGCCAAAATGTACTTTCATGGTGACGCTTGACACGCTAGGCACAAGGCTTAGCGGATTTATCACGTTTATTGAAAATGGAACCAACGGGGATCGAACCCGTGACCTCTCGCGTGTGAGGCGAACGCTCATCCCGGCTGAGCTATGGTTCCAAGTACTTAATTATCCTACAACCGCGAGGGAAATCTGTCAATCGGCGTGCTTGATTTAATGTAAAATTACAGGATGCATTCAGGAAGCGAAAAAATCTTATGGTGAATGCAGTTGTGACAGGAAGAAGCAACTTCTCTTTTATTTAACATGGTATCTGTAGTTTCTGATATAATGGGAAATGGATTCAAGATATAATGATG
>JAGPKJ010000022.1:24205-26458 GCA_018053995.1 Lachnospiraceae bacterium
TGCATTCAGGAAGCGAAAAAATCTTATGGTGAATGCAGTTGTGACAGGAAGAAGCAACTTCTCTTTTATTTAACATGGTATCTGTAGTTTCTGATATAATGGGAAATGGATTCAAGATATAATGATGATATGATATTCAGAGGTAAGAAGATTATGAAAAAAGCGCTTATTGCCATGAGCGGTGGTGTCGATTCGTCAGTTGCGGCTGCAATCATGCAGGATCGCGGGTACGAATGTGTCGGCGTCACGATGAAATTGTATGATAAAGATGAAGTCGGTATTGATGAATCGGTGAAGACGAGCTGTTCACTTGACGGGATCGAAGATGCGAGGAAAGTTGCTGACCAGCTTGGAATACCGTTTAAGGTGATTGATTTTAGCAGTGATTTCAGGAGCTGCGTCATTGATAGATTTGTTGAATGCTATATGAATGGAATGACGCCGAATCCGTGCGTCGACTGCAACAGAAATCTCAAGTTCGGACAGCTGTACAAGGCGGCACAGGAGCTTGGATGCGACACGATAGTCACGGGGCATTACGCAAGAATTATCCACGGCGATGCCAGTAGCAATACAACTGGACGCTATATGCTCGCTAAGGGTGTGAGCGAGGATAAAGATCAGAGCTATGTGCTGTATAACTTGTCGCAGGAACAACTGGCACACACGCAGTTTCCCGTGGGTGAACTTAGTAAAGATGAAGTCCGCAGAATCGCAGAGGAGAAGGGACTTGTAGTTGCACATAAGCACGACAGTCAGGACATCTGTTTCATACCGGATGGTGATTACAAAAGTTTTCTTGAGAAATATACTGGGCGCAAATGGCCGGAAGGTAATTTCGTAGACGATGACGGGAACGTGCTTGACAGGCATAAAGGAATCTGCTGCTATACGATAGGACAGCGCAAAGGTCTTGGCATCGCATTCGGACATCCCGTATTTGTCAGTGAGATAAGACCGGAAACGAATGAAGTTGTTCTGAGTGACAGCGAGTCACTAATGTACAGAACATGTTATGCCAAGAATTTCAACTGGGTATCGATTCCGAAACCGGACGGTCCGATAAAGGTCTTAGGGAAAATAAGATACAAGGCGCGCGAAGCCGCTGGAATTGCAGTATGTGAAGAGCTGAATGTTCATTTACATACCGATGGTTTACATAATACACAAGCAGGCAGCGTTGTTAAGATGACATTTGATCAGCCGCAGCGCGCGATAACTGATGGCCAGTCGCTTGTATTATACGATGGCGATAAAGTGATCGGCGGCGGTGTCATTTGTGGTAAAGAGAAATAAAAAAGTTAGAGAAGCAGAAGAGCCAGAGAAACAGAAGATTCAGAGAAACAGAAGAGCCAGAGAAGCAGAAGAGCCAGAGAAGCAGAAAATCTGCGGCAATAGAAGAATGGTAGTAACAGGAGTAAGGATATGATAGATAAGACTACGTTTCATCCACTTGGCTATATAAAAAAAGAAGAGTACGCAGGCAGCATGGATGGCATGAGGTATATGCTCAAGAAAGTTCATAATAAAGTGGAAGTAGCGGAAGGCGAGGAGTCAAAGGATTATGATGATATCCTCGGGACTATCTGGCCGGAACCATTCGGAATACATGCGACACCGGAATCCGAAAAGACAATGAAGCATTTTCCTCTGACAACTGATGGAGTGCAGGAAGCGGCGGACTGGCTTAATGAGCAGTACACTGATCAGAAGGATCGATGGATAAATGCAAAAAACTGGCGGATGCCGGACAGCGGAACGTAACATGTTTACATAACTACATATAGAATCAAGAGGAAAATATGGCAGATAACAAGAGTAGCAACAAGAAAAATAAATATTATAAGAAAAATGATAACAGACAAGACAGAGAAAACGATGGCACAAGAGATGCAATGTCTTTGAGAGACGATAGACAATCAAGAGGCGGCAGACCATCAAAAGACGGCAGACCATCAAGGAATGATAAACCTGTAAGAGATGGCAGGTACGCATCGCAGAAATCGGTTCCGGCAAAACCTTCAGATATAAAAGCTCAGGCCGGATCAGTCTCACGCTGCAGTGTTTCAAGTAAATGCGGTGCGTGTACGCTTATAGATGTTCCATATGAGGAACAGCTCGTTGACAAGACAGAGCGCATGAATGACATGATCGGAAACTTTGGCAAGGTCAATGACATCATAGGAATGGAACATCCGGAGCATTACAGAAATAAGGTGCATGCGGTATTTTCTTACGATAGAAGAACAAAGA
>JAGPKJ010000093.1 GCA_018053995.1 Lachnospiraceae bacterium
TGAATCATTAAAGAGCAAGGCCGCACAGGAAGCTGCAGGAGACGCAGCTGATAATGTTCAGGATGTAAATGGAGTGAAATTCCTTTCGGCTTCCGTTAAGGATGTAGATATGAATGGTCTTCGCGAACTCGGAGATAATTTCAAGGCGAAACTTGGAGAAGGTGTTGTTGTTCTTGCTTCTGAGAAAGATGGCAAAGCGAACCTTGTAGCGATGGCAACAGATGGGGCAGTAGCAAAGGGCGCACATGCAGGAAACCTTATAAAGGGAATCGCAGGACTTATAGGCGGAGGTGGCGGCGGACGCCCGAATTCATCACAGGCAGGCGGCAAGAATCCTGCAGGTATACCGGAAGCACTGAAAAAGGCCGGCGAGATTCTGAAAGATCAGATAAAGTAAGAGCTGGAATGCAATTGTTGGTGAAAGTTGTAGTTACATTTTGATGTAGGAAAATAATATGAAATGTCCTATTTGTGGTACGGAAGTAGCAGACGGAGTCGAGTTTTGTCCGAGTTGCGGAACAATGCTGAAAGATGAAAAGCAGACTAATGCTCAGATGGATACTCAGACAGCTGATACTCAGACAACGGACACTCAGACGGCTTCGCAGCAGGAATATCAGCAGTCTCAGCAGCAGTACCAGCAGGGAACACCGAATGGACAGCAGTACCAGCAGGGAGCACCGAATGGACAGCAGTACCAGCAGGGAGCACAGGGCGGACAGTATTATCAGCAGGGAGCACAGGGCGGACAGTATTATCAGCAGGGATCAACAACCGATCAGTATTATCAGCAGAATACCAAGTCTTCTTCTGGAATGGATGCAAAAACCACTTCTATCATAGGCTATATCACATGGATAGGCTGGCTTGTTGCGTATTTTGCGGGAGATAAGGAAGGCGCGAAATTTTTCCTGAATCAGGCACTTGTACTAAATATACTTTCTCTATTAGGTTTTATTCCTGTAATTGGGTGGCTTTGGAATATATTTATCTTTGTATGCTGGATCATTGGTCTTATTGCTGCGATCAATCAGGAACATAAAGAAATACCGCTTATTGGTAAAATTCACATATTAGACTAATGACCGGTATGAAATTTTTAGGTCAAAAAGATTGACAACAGAGTCATATATGGTATAATTACGACTGTGTGTGAAGAAAATCACTCATTAATAACCCATTCAGCCTTACTACTTGAAGGGACTGAAGGGAGGTCAGGTGCGAAATGTCAAACATCATTGTAAAAGAGAATGAAAGTTTGGATAGCGCTTTACGCCGTTTCAAGAGAAGCTGTGCAAAGGCAGGTATCCAGCAGGAGATTCGTAAGAGAGAGCATTACGAGAAGCCAAGCGTTAAGCGTAAGAAGAAGTCAGAAGCTGCTCGCAAGCGCAAATACAACTAAGTCATAAGGAAATCCCTGATATTATGTATCAGGGATTTTTTATTCTAACTATTACGAATAATGTAGGAGGACGAAATGATCCGCCTTATCTTGATAATCATAATTGTTCTGATCATGGCTTGCCTTTTGATAAGCGTGATCGACATGAACAGATTTGTGGTGCGAAGATATGATGTGTCACCAAGAAACTGCAAAAAGGATCTTCGCATAGTTCATATTTCAGATCTTCACAACAGATCATATGGAGATCATAATGAAAAACTAAAAAACAGAATAGAAGAACTGAATCCGGACATGATCGTGATGAGTGGGGATATGATGACTGCGGGACATCATAGGCATACAGAGGACAATGCGGATGATCTTGTATTATCACTTTCTGCCAAATATCCGGTGTATTTCAGCCTTGGAAATCATGAAGACAAGATAAAAAACAGAACCGATACATTTGGCTCTGCTTATGCTGACTCTGTAAAACGATATGAAGATGCCGGAGTTCATGTACTTGATAATATGAGCATCGATGATGCTGAAAAGGGACTTCATATAACCGGTCTTAACATCAGCAGAAAGTATTATAGGAGAAATAACAGGTCTGACATAAAAAAAGATGATATAATATCGATTGTTGGAGAAAATGATAAGAAACTGATGAATCTTATGATTGCGCATAATCCCATTTATTTTCCCTCATATAAGCAGTGGGGCGCGGATCTTGTGCTATCAGGACATATTCATGGAGGAATCATAAGGATTCCAGGAATCGGAGGGCTCCTGTCGCCGGACTGTACTTTTTTTCCAAAGTATGACGGAGGGATGTTTAGTGAAGACGGGGCGACTATGATCGTAAGCAGGGGGCTTGGTACACATACGATACCGATAAGGATATTTAACCCGGGTGAACTTGTGTGTGTCGATATACATTCGGAAGGTGAAAAAGATGGCTATTCCAGTCAGACTTGAAGTATTTGAAGGACCGCTTGATCTGCTCCTTCATCTTATCGATAAAAATAAAGTTGATATATATGATATCCCGGTAGCTGATATCACAGAGCAGTATATGGAATATATACGGCAGATGCCTACTGAGGACATGAATGTCATGAGCGAGTTCCTCGTAATGGCAGCCACACTTCTTGATATAAAATGCAGAATGCTGCTGCCGCGCGAAGTAAATGAAGAAGGCGAGGAAGAAGATCCTCGTGCAGAACTTGTGCAAAAGCTTCTTGAATATAAGATGTTCAAATATATGTCATTTGAATTACGAGATCTTGAAGCAGGCGCTCAGAAAGTCATGTTTCACGAAAAGGATATTCCTGAAGATGTTGAGCAGTATGAGACACCGATTGATTACTCAGAGCTTATCGGAGATAATGATCTTAAAAAACTCAATGAGATATTTCAGAATCTTATGAAACGTCAGAAAGACAGGATAGACCCTGTCAGAAGCAAATTTGGTCAGATCGAGAAAGATGAGATCGATATCAATCTCAAGACCACATATATAAAAGCATACATCAGAGAGCATAAGACTTTTAGCTTCACAAAGCTTCTTGAAAAGCAGAATAGCAGGATGGAGATCATTGTATCATTTCTTGTTATTCTGGAGATGATGAAAAATGGTGAAGTAAAGACTAAGCAGGAAAGCACATTTGGAGATATCATGGTAACGGCGGTTGATAAGGGTGAACAAGTGCCTGCATGATCTTGGCAGATATTTTATTTTACAAAGGTGGATCCAAAGATGAACAGAGATGAAGAAAAGGCAGCTGTTGAAGCGGTACTTTTTACGATGGGAGCAGCGGTCGAGATAGACATACTTGCCGAGGCAATCGGAGAAAATAAAAAGAATACTGAAAAACTTTTGGACGAGATGCAGAAGGAATACGAGAATACATCGCATGGTATTCAGATCATAAGACTTGAAGACAGCGTACAGCTTGCAACAAAGGCGTCGATGTATGAGACACTTATAAGGATCGCAAAGACACCGCGCAAATATGTTCTTACCGATACAGTGATCGAAACGCTTTCAATAATTGCATACAAACAGCCTGTCACAAGGGCAGAGATTGAACGCATACGTGGCGTTAATTGCGATCATGCACTTAATAAGCTGATTGAATACGACCTTGTGGCGGAGGTTGGAAGGCTTGATGCCCCGGGCAGACCGTTATTATTTGGAACAACAGAACAGTTCCTTAGAAGCTTTGGTGTCAGGTCACTTGATGATCTGCCGGAACTTTCCGAGGTTCAGGTGGAACAGTTCAAGGAACAGGCTGAGCAGGAAGTCAAGACATCACTTGATATATAGGGATTTTGCTATTGTGATATGCTGATTTCAAAGGAAGAAAAGCAATTCGCAGCATCATAACGCAATTGCTGATTTTGATACTTACATCATAGTATATAACGCGTAGGCATTCTGCAATGATATATAAAATGTTGCGGAATGCTTACGTTTTTGTTAAATAAGTGTTATCATTAATGTGTTGCGTTAAGATTTATGGATTCTTTTGGAGTTATCATTCGATAATTCGGGGAAGGAGGAAATGATTTTGTTTAATTCAGGAGATCTTGTCGTTTATGGTGCAAAAGGTGTCTGCAGGGTGCTTGAGATATGCAAACTTCCAGAGCTGTCTAGTGATCCGGAGAGAAATTTCTATAAGCTGGAGCCTATGTTTGTAAAGGGAAGCGTAATATATACGCCGACAGACAATGAGAACGTTGTAATGCGCAGAGTCATTTCCAAAGATACTGCAATGAACCTTATCGATGATATTCCTAATATTGATACTATAAAGATAAATGATAACAAAATGAGAGAGGCGGCACTTCATGACAGCGTCAGCAAATGTGACTGCCGGGAACTTGTAAAAGTTATCAAGACATTGTATCAACGAAAGAAAACTCGTGAAGCTGTTGGAAAGAAGCAGACTTCTGTGGATGAAAAGTACCTGAATATGGCAGAAAATAATCTGTATTCTGAACTTTCGATTCCGCTTAAGATATCAAGGGATAAGATAGAAGATTTTATCACGGATAGAATCGACAGTAAGAGCGGCGAAGCACTTGCAGCAGAGCCTGCTGAATGAAATGACTTTGAAAGAGAAGCCCGGCAGATAGAACACCGGACTTCTTTTTTTGTAGCACGGATCGGCATATGAGGCACGGACCTGGCAGAATATATACGGCTTCGACGCGCTCTCGCTCCGCTTGCAGTGCAGCAGTGCATAGACTCGATAGAACCTCGTCAAGCACTGGCACTGCAAAGGGTCTTGGCCTGTATATATTTCTGCCAGGTTCTGTGAAATGCAGATAGCTAGAAGCTATACGCAGGATTACAATTCTGATATAATCATGGGATATGATGCACTGCGTAAAGGGGATTTATGGATAAGATCGGAATCGATGTAGATAGTTTTATAAAGAATTATGCTCCGGGACTTACGGAATACTGCTGCGTTGTTGTGGATGAGGCGGGGCTTGTTCATGAATGTTCAACGACTCATTTAAAGACAATTATAGAGATGTCAGGAGATGATGATATCCTTTCGGAGATACCTGAAGGAAAGTCTCCACTTTTCTTTATTACAGACAGGCTTAAGTGCGTTATTGTAGATTACGAAAATCAGCTGTATAGCAGAAGTTTGAACGAAAAACAGCAGATTACACTGTCGAAGCTTAAGACAGCTGGTCTGATAATCGATAATCTGATCAATATAGAAAAAAAGTGTTAAAAGATTATTGTGTTTTTATTATGTTTTTCCTGAAATAAGCTAGTAGATTTACAGCAGTTATGTTATAATACACAGCGATTGTAAAATAAGTTATTATTATATAAATGGAGGGCAGAAAAATGAGTACTACTTCTCAAGCGAGACAGAGAATTGATTCTCTACTCGACGAAAACAGTTTCGTTGAAATCGGAGCGCAGATCACTGCAAGAAATACTGACTTCAATATGAAACAGAGCAAAACTCCTTCCGATGGTGTTATCACCGGATATGGTGTGATTGGCGGTAATCTTGTATTTGTATACAGCCAGGATGCATCAGTAATGGGAGGAAGTGTTGGCGAAATGCATGCCAAAAAGGTAGCCGCACTTTATTCGATGGCAGTAAAGATGGGAGCGCCGGTTATAGGACTTCTGGATTCAACAGGTTTAAGACTTGAAGAATCGACAGATGCGCTTAACGGATTCGGAACTATCTTTGCGAAGATGACAGATGCGAGCGGAGTTGTCCCTCAGATCACAGGAGTATTTGGAAACTGTGGCGGAGCACTCTCAATCCTTACTTCAATGAGTGATTTTACATTCATGGAAAAGAGCAGCACACTGTTCATAAATTCACCTGATGCGATAAGTGGCAACAGCAAAGACAAGTGTGACACTTCTGCATGTGGATTCCAGTCAGAAGAAGCAGGAAACGTTGATTTCTGCGGAGATGAAGCAGCAGTTCTTGAAGAGATAAGAGCTCTTGTATCACTTCTTCCGGGCAATAATGAAGAAGAAGCTTATACAGAATGTACTGATGATCTCAACAGAGCATGCACAGATCTGAAAGAATGCGCGGCTGATGCTTCACTTGCACTTTCACGTATTTCTGATAATGGTGTTCTTCTTGAGACAAGAAGAGATTTTGCTAAAGAGATGGTCACAGGGTTTATTCAGCTTAATGGAGCGACTGTCGGAGCAGTAGCAAATCGTACTGCGGTATTTGATGAAAATGGTAAAGAGAAAGAAACTTTCGATGCAGCTCTTACACATGCAGGATGCGAAAAAGCTGCAAGGTTTGTAAGATTCTGTGATGCTTTCAGTATCCCGGTTCTTACTCTTACAAATGTAAATGGATTTGCAGCAACAAAATGCTCAGAAAAACGTATGTCAAAAGCAGCTGCCGGACTTACAGCAGCATTTGCAAAAGCAACAGTTGGTAAAGTAAATGTTATTACCGGCGAAGCTTTTGGATCTGCATATATTGTCATGAACAGCAAAGCTACAGGAGCAGATATCACAATAGCATGGCCTGACGCCAAGATAGGTACAATGGATGCTGGTATGGCTGCAAAGATCATCTGTGATGGCAAGAGCGCAGAAGAGATGGATGAATGCGCAAAGCAGTACAGTGATCTTCAGAACAACGTACAGAGTGCAGCTCAGCGTGGATATGTCGATCAGATAGTTGAACCTGCTGATACGAGAAAATATGTCATCGGTGCGTTCGAGATGCTGGCGACTAAATGCGTGACCGGTCCCGATAAAAAGCATGGCACGGTCTGATCTGGAAAGGATGATACTTAATATGAAAAAAATATTCGCAGTATTAGGTATGGCGATCTGCATGATCGGTCTGACTGCCTGCGGAGGACATACGGATACTACACCTGTAATGTCTGAAAACAGCGCCATTGATACGGCTGAGAAAGATTTTCTTGCTATCAACAGTATAGTAAGTCAGAATGCAGAAAAAAAGTACAAGGATGATCTTGTTGTAACAAGTGCTGTAAAGAATCTGAAAACGGCTATAGAGGAATGCGGTCAGCCGAACACGACAGATATAACAGTTACTGATACTGACATCAATACGGAGACAGCTACAGTAAAAATGTCAATTGGCTGCGAAAACCGCCAGATGTTAGTAAGCGTTGTACTGGATTCGGACGGAGCTGTTACTGAACTCATTTCTAATCCAGTTTACACAAAGATGGAGAATATGGAACGTGCAGGACTTAATACTCTGATCGGTATGGGAATGGCATTCTCAGTTCTTATCCTTATCAGTTTTGTTATTGCACTTCTTCCTAAATTTACGGGTCTTGTCGAAGGCGGCAAGAAGAAACCCGCAGCTAAATCTTCTAATGAAGCAATGGATAATACTATCGCTCAGATAGAGAAGAATGAAGAACAGTCAAATGATACAGAGATAGCAGCAGTCATAGCAGCAGCAGTAGCTGCAACAGAAGGATCTTCAACAGATGCATTTGTTGTCAGGAGTATCCGCAGAAGATAATTACATTCATTTTCCCAAAGGAGGAAAAATCAAAATGAAGAACTATACAATTACCGTTAACGGCAACGTATATGATGTCGTAGTAGAAGAAGGAAAGACAAACGGAGTTACTATGGCAGCAGCACCAGCTGCACCTGCAGCAGCACCTAAGGCAGCACCTGCACCCAAGGCGGCAGCAGCACCTGCTGGAGCACAGGGCGGGGTAAAGGTAGAAGCCGGAGCCGCAGGAAAGGTATTCAAGATAGACGCACCTGTAGGAACAGCAGTCAAGAAAGGTGATTCAGTCGTAACGATCGAAGCCATGAAGATGGAGATCCCTTGTGTAGCTCCAGAAGACGGCACTGTTGCAAGCATCAATTCTAATGTAGGCGATATGATTGAAGCAGGCGCAGTTCTTGCAACGCTTAACTGAAATAGAC
>JAGPKJ010000003.1 GCA_018053995.1 Lachnospiraceae bacterium
CAAGCGCTGCGACACGGACAAAATCCGAAACTTTAAGTCTATTCCAACCTGCCATCGGTCTCGCATTTTCAAAACAGACTTTCGCGAGAATAAGTGATATAAACCCCGCGCATACATGATATGACTGCCCGTTAACAAATGCGAAACTGTACAATGCCGTTAATGCAAATGAAGAGCTGTTATATGCGAGTCGTGAATGGAGATTGCCAAGTCCCGGAACGATACCAAAACTTTCGATCCAGTGTATCGCCTGTGCATGGTAAAGATCACTGTCATAATGCATGTATCCGTGTGATGTCCCGAATGCAAATAAAAGGATAAGAATCAGATACCACACAGCCTTTCGCCATGTCATGCCGTCTCTTATTTTCCAGAAGCTCTGCTTCAGCACATCCCGGCAGCATACAGAGATCACGACGCATATAAAGCACAGTACGGTGACTGCATTATATGAGACGCCTGCAAACAGGCTCCATATCTGCGCATAGACAGTCACTGCCACGATTCCCGCCATGATTATCTCATCTGTATGATGTGGCACATCTTTACCCATGAGACTAATAACAGCGGTGCCCGCAATAAAAACGGTCACCGCCATGAATGTCCATATAAGAAGGACGCTTATCACTTTGACTTCTTTCCGCCGCATCTCTTCCCGCTGCGGTATTCCTCGCAGCTTATGCCGGCGATATTCTTCATATCAGATTCCATCATCATCGATACTAGTGAATGGAAATCCGTCTTTCGCTCCCAGCCGAGAGTCTTCTCAGCTTTTGCGCAGTTGCCCCAAAGGAACTCGACTTCTGAAGGACGATAAAATTCCGGATTGACATCAACAAGAAGCTTTCCCGTCTCAGCGTCATATCCTTTTTCATCAGCGTCTTTACCTGTCCATTTTATCTTTATGCCAAGTTCGCCGAATGCGTTATCTACAAATTCGCGGACTGTATGTGTCTCATTTGTCGCAAGAACGAAATCTCCGGGCTTATCCTGCTGAAGCATACGCCACATTCCTTCGACGTAATCTCCCGCGAATCCCCAGTCTCGTTTTGAATTCAGATTGCCAAGTGAAAGTTTTTCCTGCTTCCCGGCAGCTATGCTTGAAGCTGCAAGCGTGATCTTTCTTGTGACAAAATTCTCACCTCTTCTGGGTGATTCATGATTAAAGAGAATTCCGTTGCATGTAAACATGTTGTAAGCTTCACGGTAATTGACCGTGATCCAGTATGAATAAAGCTTTGCCACGCCATATGGGCTCTTTGGATAAAAAGGTGTTGCTTCGCTCTGTGGCGCTGTCTCCGGGATTCCTCCGAAGAGTTCTGATGTTGAAGCCTGATAGTAACGGCAATTCTTATCATTTACCCTTATCGCTTCAAGGAGCTTGAGTGTGCTGACTCCTGTCGCCTCTGCTGTATATTCAGGTACCTCAAATGAGATTCCGACATGCGACTGAGCCGCAAGGTTGTATACTTCCGTAGGTTTTATCTCACCTACAAGTCTCATAAGATTGCTTGAATCTGTTGTATCCGCATAGTGCATGAAGAAATTCTTCCCAAAATCAGGTGATGCGATCAGATGATCGATACGCTGTGTATTGCTGATGCTGTGACGGCGCACAAGACCATGAACCTCATATCCCTTACTAAGCAGGAGCTCTGCAAGATAAGACCCGTCCTGTCCTGTGATTCCTGTGATCATTGCTATCTTTTTCATATTCATTTCTTCCTTTCAGTTTTCGAGCTGATTCTTCGATCTGCAATATCTTTCCATATCTATATGACGCAACTTAACGAATGACTATGCTGTCGATTCTTATAATCACTTCCACAACACTAGACACTCTATAAGCGCTATCGCTATCCCAAGTATTCCTCCGACAAGCACCTGCAGCGGTGAATGTCCGATAAGTTCCTTGAGTTTTGCTTCCGGTGAGATATCCTTATTGCCCATCTTCTGGAATGTTTCCATCATAGAATTGAGCACCTGTGCCTGTTTTCCCGTCTCCCACCTGACTCCCATCGCATCATAGATTGTGACCATTGCAAACATGACCGCTATCGCAAGTTCAGGGCTTCCCGGTCCGCAGACTATGCATGTCGACGTGACCAATGCACACACTGTTGCTGAATGACAGCTTGGCATACCACCGCTTCCCGTCATTCGTTCCAATCTGATCTCTTTATTGAGTATCAGATAGATGATCGTCTTTATGATCTGTGCTATCAGCCATGAAGATGCTGCCGCAACAAATATCTGATTATGAAAGAGCTCATATAGAAAATTTCCCATCTATTCATTCACCCGGCTATCCTATTTTGTAAATTATCTGTATACGCAAGAGGCACACATCATTGTGTATTTCTCCATGTATCACGTTCATTCACTTATAAGATATCAATATATATCTTATCTCTCATCAGGCTTTGAAATCTTTCATGTACTCTGCGATCGCATCATGCCAGTCTGCATATTTGAAATCTGTCGTAAGACGGAACATATAATTATCAAGGACTGAATATGCAGGGCGTTTTGCCGGTGTTGGATATTCGTCTGTCGTAATGTGCTTTACCTTTGTATTCTTTCCTGCAAGTCTGTAGAATTCTTCAGTGAAATCTGCCCATGTACAACTTCCTTCACATGTGCCATGGAAAAGACCATAATTATCTGTCGGAAGAAGATACGCAATAGCCTTTGCAAGTTCTACTGCACTGGTAGGTGTTCCGTACTGATCACCGACGACTGAAACTTCATCGTGTGTATCAGAAAGTGCCATCATCGTCTTTACAAAATTCTTGCCATCTCCATAGAGCCATGCTGTACGGATCATGAAAAACTTATCTGCAAACTGACGGACAAAATTCTCGCCTGCCAGTTTCGTTCTTCCATACATTCCGAGCGGTGAATCAGTCGGATCAAATTCCGTATACGGGCGCGTACCGTTTCCTTCAAATACATAATCTGTTGAGATATGCATCAGTTTTGCACCTGTATCAGTTGCTGCTATCGCAAGGTTTCTCGGACCTATCGCATTGATCTTATATGACAGGTCTTCCTTAGATTCACTTTCATTTACATTAGTGAACGCTGCACAGTTGATTATCGCATATGGCTTTATATCTCGTGCGAGCTTAAGGCATGCATCAACGTTTGTAATATCAAGCTCTGCTACGTCCGTATTTATGAGTTCATATTCACTGTTCCCTGCGTACAGCTTATTTACCGCTCTTCCAAGCTGTCCGTTGCATCCTGTTATAATCAGTTTTTTTGTCATTTTATCTTTTTCCCTTTCCTGCAACAGTTGTGACTTTCAAACCACTCCGTTTTCTTTGGAGCATGACGCTCTGCAATGTAGCCGACTTTATAATGACAAGCGCCGTCAACTGCCTACAAAGTTATTTTACAACCTGCAGGACTTCATTGCAACGCTTCATCTGATGAAGAATATATTCCGCGGTATGCTTTTTCGGGATTATTATTCGTATTATTTTGATCATTTCCTCCTGATACGCAAAAAGAGACCACACCATATGATGTGGTCTCCATCTCTACTGTTTCTGCTGCAAAAGACTTGTGCTGACAATTATCATCTGTCCCCTGCTGCCGAAGCTGATACTGACAATTATCATCTGTCACCTGCTGTTGATGCAATGATTTCCATGGTACCAGTAAGATCTACACTACCCGTTCCCGCAGGAAGGAGCATGTGATCTCCTTTTTTCACTTTCGTGCCATTTACCGTACCTTCGCCCGAAAGCACTGACATGAGCATGAATGGAAGATCTTCTGCAAATGAAAATCCTTTATTTACATCGATCTTATATACTGTAAAATACTGACATCCGAAAAGCCTGTTAAGTTTATCGACAGGCATGTTCTGTGTCTCAACTTTGCAGTCACCCATAGATGCCGCCGGAACCGTGATCACGTCTTCGCTCTGCTGTATGTGAAGCTGACGCGGCTTACCGTTCTGCAGCCTGTCATAATCATATACTCTGTAAGTGATATCGCTGTTCTGCTGAGTCTCAAGGATAAGAGTACCGCCCTTTATCGCATGAACGGTGCCGGGATTGATCATAAAGAAGTCACCTTTCTTTATCGGTACTTCGCGGATAAGCTCTGACCACTTCTTATCGCCTATCATTTCCTTTAGTTCATCACGCGTCTTCGCATTGTGTCCCATCACAAGCGTTGCATCCTTGCTGCAATCCATGATATACCAGCACTCGGTCTTACCGAGTGAGCCGTTCTCATGTACCTTCGCATATGAATCATCAGGGTGTACCTGTATGCTGAGATCACTTTTCGCATCAATGATCTTTATAAGAAGGGGAAATCTGTCTCCACCTTCATTTCCAAACAGTTCCGGATGCTTATCCCAAAGTTCTGAGAGTTTCATTCCCTTATACTGCCCGGATATTATTGTATTATCCCCGTTCGGATGAGCCGCTATTCCCCAGCATTCTCCGATTCCTTCATTATTTCCCTCTGCGTCATTATAACCAAACTCATTATGAAGTCTGTCTCCGCCCCAGATGTTGTGCTTAAGCACTGCCTGCAGCATTATCGGTTCTTTTGACATTTTATCTGCGTCCCTCTTCTGTGTCTGACTCTCTTGTCACACTGTTATCTTTGATATAATCAATGATATCATCGACAGTTGTGAATGCAAGTCCTACATACGTATCGGCAGCACCATAATATATAGCTATCCTGCCTGTCTCTGAATCATGTATCGTTGCGCATGGGAAGCAAACGTTCGGAACAAATCCACGTTCCTCATACCATTCCTCCGGTGTAAGGATAAAGTTCTGACAACGATACTTAACTTTTGACGGATCATCGATATCAAGGATCGCACCACCGATAGAATATACATAACCGTTACATGTTCCGCTTACGCCATGGTAGAATAAAAGCCAGCCCTCTGATGTTTCAATAGGAGCAGCACCTCCACCGATCTTAAGTGACTCCCACCATTCTGAGCTCTTTCCCATAACATGTCTGTGATTTCCCCAGAAATTCATATCCGGAGACTCGCTCAGGAATATATCTCCAAACGGTGTATGTCCGCTGTCTGAAGGACGTGAGAGCATCATGAAATTGCCGTGTATCTTTCTCGGAAACAGAACTGCATTCCTGTTAAATGGCAGGAAGGGATTCTCAAGTCTTGTAAACGTCTTGAAATCTTTTGTCTTTGCCATGCCGATCGCTGCGCCGTAGAAATCCTGACACCATATGATGTAATATGTATCTTCGACCTTAACAAGTCGTGGATCATATGCGTATACCGGCATAAACGGCTTGCCGTCTTTATCTACGAACTGGATCTTATCCTTTTCAAAATCCCAATGGATCGCATCCTTGCTTCTGCCCATATATATATAAGGGATACCGTTAACCTGTTCGCCTCTAAATACACCGATAAATCCGTCACCGTAAGGCATCACTGCACTATTAAAGATTCTTGCTACCCCGGGAAGCGGATTACGCTCGATTACAGGATTGTGCGCATATCTCCATACAGGAGCGTTTACTGTCTCTGCCGGTCTCTCCTGCCATGGCATATTCGGAACAGCCGGTGATATCATTTTATATTTGCTCATAAATCCCTCCATAAGAAAATCAGTTATTTTTCAAAAATTCCATATTTTTTTCTATCATACTGCAGCGCTGCTTTACGCAATCTGGAGAACGCCCCGGATCACGCGGTGTATTGAACGTGAAATCAATGAGTCTGTCAAGTGTTGTCGTGGCGACATGCATCCTCGTGTCAGCAGAAGCGTAGTAGATAAATACTTCGTTTTTCTCGTTGACGATAGCTCCATTCGTAAATACAACATTGCTGACATCCCCGGTGCGTTCACTTCCGCGCGGTCCTATGAGCAGTCCTGAAGGCTCTGCGATCACTTTGGACGGATCTTTCAGATCTGTGGCAAATACATATATTACATATCTGAGTCCGGCAGCCGTATTGCGGACTCCATGTGCTATATGTATCCATCCCCTATCTGTCTTAATAGGTGTTGCACCTTCACCGTTCTTGACTTCGGTAATCGTGTGATATTTTCTGAGTGATGTCATCTTCTCTTCATCTATGACCGCATGTTCAATGTCATCACAGAGTCCGAATCCGATTCCACCGCCTGAGCCCGTGTCAATAAAGTCATCCATCGGTCTTGTAAAGAAAGCATACTTGCCATCTACAAATTCCGGATGAAGGCAGACATTTCTCTGCTGAGGAGAATGAAGTGTGGTAAGATTATCAAGTCTCTCCCATGTCTTTAGGTCTTTTGTACGTACGATTCCTGCTGCTGCAGTTGCTGCAGAAAGATCACTTACACTGTGATCCTTGCTCTCTGAGCAGAACACACCGTATATGTATCCGTCTTCATGCTGTGTGAGACGCATATCATAGACATTCGTCTCCTCCGGGCATGTATCAGGAAGCTGTATCGGATAATCCCAGAATCTGAATCCATCGACACCATTGTCACTTTCAGCCACTCCGAAAAACGACTTTCTGTCATTTCCTTCGATACGTGCTACAAGATAGTATTTACCATTAAGATATATAGCACCGGAGTTCATCACTGCATTGACGCCAAGACGCTCCATAAAATCAGGATTTGTCTCGGGATTCAGATCATATCTCCATGTAAGCGGAATATGCTCTCTTGTAAGTACCGGATATTCATATCTGTCATAAATTCCATTATAGATGTCTGATTTTACATTTTTTCTGGCGAGAAGCTTTTCCTGTTTCTCACGCTCTACGTAATACATCTCATTCATCATATTTTCTCCCTCCTGTTCTCGATCAGTGCATTCCTGCCCTGCGGATCAGTTCCATGCACATACGTCCGTTGTGATATGGACATTTCCACGGTTCTACTATCTCACGGTCTGCAGGTACACCGTTCTCGTCGACCTGCCAAAACCATTCAGATCCTTTTCTCTTGTCAATAACATATTTTTTGATGTATTCCCATATCGATATGGCATCATCCAGATAGCTTTCTTTTCCATCCTTGTGATATCCATTAACAAAGCCAACCATTGCCTCGGCCTGTACCCACCACACTCTTGTGGTATCTACTTTGCCGCGCTCATTCTCATTTGGAACGCTGTGTCCATCAAAGGGTTCTTTCTCTGTCTGAGCTCTAAGATCATCTGTCATCTGCTTGACGGCTGCTGTGAGCTTAGTGTCTTCTATCTCCTCGCAAGCCCTGTCCAAAAGCCATGATGCCTCGATATCATGTCCAAATGAATGAAGATCGATGAGTGACTTGTAATCTTTGTCGAAGAATACTTCCAGTCTATGCTTATCTTTGTTATATACTTTGGTAAGGAATATATCGATTATGTTTCTAAGCTTCATCTCAACTTCTTTACTGTGTGATACAGCAAGAAGTCCCGTGTATCCTTCAAGAAGATGAAGTACAGTATTCATAGTCCTGTCCGCCATTACACCATTTTCAGAAAGTTTCTCATTTGACGCAGGTTCAAAATCACGGTCATATGCTTCTCCATATCCGTCAGGATCTGAACATTTAGTCTCAATGATCTTAAAGAGATCCATCGCCATGTCAAGTGCCTTATGATCTCCCGAAGCGTCATAATATGCTGAGAGCGCATAGATGGCAAATGCCTGATTATACGTATGTTTCATAGTATCAAGCGGCTTTCCGTCATATGATATCGACCAGTAGATGCCGCCCTTCTCATCATCAATGCAGCAGTCACACATGAATTTAAATGCATGCTCTGCCTCATTAAGAAGATTTTTATCTCGTAACGTCATATATGCTTCCGAAAAGAACCATAGAATGCGGCTGTTGAGAATGCATCCCTTTTCAGCTTTCTTGTCGAGATTAAGATCATAACCTAGCATCCCATAGTATCCGCCAAACTCGTTGTCGCGAAGATGCATCCAAAAAGGTATTATATGTTCTGTCAGTTCTCTTTCTGTGTCAAGCGCCAGACTGCTTTCCTTATCCATTGATCTATATCTCCTATGCATATAAGATCAGCCCTTTACTGCTCCGGCTGTAATACCGCTGTATATCTGCTTTTGGAAAATGATAAATACTATAAGTGCCGGCAAGAGTGATATTATAACGCCCGCATCGATCAGGTTATATTGACTTCCCGTCGGTCCCGTAAATGTATAAAGCGCAGTAGCGACTACTCCGACTTTTCGTTTATCCTGAAGATACATGTTCGAAGCGTAGTATTCATTGTACGTTCCAACACCTTTAAGGATCATCGAAGTAACGATTGCCGGCTTCAAAAGTGGAAGCATTATCTTCCAGTATATCTGGAAATAAGATGCTCCATCTATTATAGCAGATTCATCGAGTGACACTGAGATATTCTCCATGTACTGTATGAAAATGTATATCGAGATAATATCTGTACCCATGCTCATGATTATGTATCCATACAGATGATTGATGAAATGGAGCTGCATCATTATCTTGTATACAGTTACCTGCATTGCGATACCCGGAAGAAGCGTTGCAAAAAGAAATAGGTTTCTTACAAGAGCGTTTCCCGGAAACTTGAATCTGTTAAGAGCATATGCGAGCTGTGTTCCGACTATGATTGATCCAAGAAGAACAAACACAAGTATGATCGCTGAATTGATGAATGCACGTCCCATATTCGCCTTTGTGAACGCATCAACATAATTGCTAAAGTTCGCGAAGCTCTTGGGAAGTGTCATTACATTTGTAGTCTGATATTCAGTATCTGTTTTAAATGATGTTATAAAACACGAATATAGTGGTACAAGTGCAACAAATGCGCAGAATATCAATGAAAAGTATTTTAGTATCGTCCATACAACGGTTCCCGCTGAATAATGCTTATGTCTCTTTTTCGGTATTGCTGTTTTCATATTTTCTGCCATATCAGTTCACCCCCGCTCTCTCTTTATCACGCGCTTTGAGTTCGGCGATAAGTTTCTTTGCTTCTTTTGCATGTTTTTTCTTCATCGCATATGTTTCATCATCTGATTCCGCATTTCTGAAAATATACTTGAACAGTATCTTCTGCAGAACAGTACATACGATTATGATGGCAAAAAGTACAAGCGCCATTGCGCATGCAAGGCCGACTTTCTGGTCAGTATGAGCTACTGTATTCATAACTATGAAATATGTAGATGTCCCGTTGCCGCCCTTTGTGATTACGAAGGGAGGTTCGAAAGCACTGAGTGACCCTGTTATCGAAAGGATTACATTCAGCGTTACGATAGTCCTTATGCTCGGAAGAATGATGTGCTGGAACTGCTGGAACTTGTTTGCACCATCAAGTTCTGATGCCTCATAAAGTTCCGGATCTACTGACATGATAGCTCCGATGAACAGAACCATGTTCTGGCCTGTATATCTCCAAACTGATGTGAATACAAGAGACCAGTTATTAACGTTCGTATCCTTAAGCCAATACGGCAGGTTTTCAAGATTTGCGCCAAATGCTGTGAGAACTGAATCAAGAACGAATCCTCTTGTGAAGAAGAACTTGAAGATACATCCGATCGCGATTCCACTTATCAGATAAGGGAAGAACATTACTCCTTTAAAGAAGTTGCTTCCTTTCACTTTAAAGCTGAGTACAGTAGCCAGATATAATGCAAGTACGAGCTGTACAATAGCTCCCGCCATATAATAGAGTGAGATCTTCAGCGATTTAAAGCAATCCTCACGCTGAAAGACTTTCACATAATTATCAAGTCCAACAAATTTTCTCTTATAAACAGGTGTTGCGTATTTCATCTTTAAAAAACTGAACTTAATCATTTCCCCAAATGGGATGTAAGTAAAGATCACTAGCAGAAGAAGCGGAACAATCATAAATGCTATGATCGTTATCGTCTGCTGACCTTTACGGCTCCTGGTCCATTTTCTGAAACCGGAGGGCTTACTCTGATTTGAACATGCGGCTGCTGTCATAATTTTTCCTCCAAAGCTCTCTTTAAAATGAGCCGGGAAAGAATACTTTCCCGGCTCACGATTCGGATACTAAAGTATCTTAAGATTACAACTTGAATATCCTTTTCTATTTACCTGCCGAATTATTTATTGATCTCGACATCATTATCTGTCTGTGCTGTTGTCCAAGCTTCGTTCCATTCGTTCATGATATCATCGAACTTCTCGTCGCCGCTCATTGCATGATCAACAATGCCCTGTGTTCTCTTGCCATCGCTTGCGCTGATCATAAGTTCTGAATCAGAGTTAAGTGTATTCATAAGGTCTTCTTCGCCTTCCTTAGCAGGAGCATCAACAACCATTGTTACATCCTTGAACAGTGTATATGTATCAGGAAGCTGGTCGCTAAGATCCTTTGCGATCGGAAGTCCGCCTTCGTTATATGAGAATCCTGACTTTTCAGTCATGAACTTAACGAATGCCATAGCTGCCTGCTGGTTCTCTTCTGAAGCGTCTTTGTTGATACCGAATGAATAATCAGCACCTGATGAAGCATACTGCTTGCCATCAACTGTGATTGGGAAAGGCATATAACCTACATCATCAGGATGATCTCCTGCTGCCTTCATCTGTGATACAGCCCATGAGCCAAGAACCATAGTAGCGATCTCGCCATTGTTCATCTTAGCCTTGCTGCTCTCCCAGTCAGAAGTTGTAGGATCATCTTCAGTGCACTTATTAGCTACTGCATCATAAAGGATCTTGTATACGTTGTAAGCATGCGTTCCATCACCTGGATCTGAGAAAGGATTTGATGTGTGAAGAAGAACGTTGTTCTTGTAATTCTCGTCGCCTGTTGCAGAACCGCTGATATAATCATCCCATGCGCCCATTGTCCAGCCTGCTGCATAGTTTGTGTAAAGCGGAATAGCATCTGTCTTGTCTTTGATAGTCTGAAGATCTTTGATGAAATCATCAGCTGTCTTAGGAAGCTCTGTGATTCCGGCCTTTTCAAATACAGCCTTGTTATAAACGATACCTGAAGCTGTAGCAGTTGAAGGAACACCATAAACCTGGTCATCATATACCCATGTTTTTACATAGTTGATCTGACCATCCATTGTTGTAAGATCGCCGTAAGGAAGGAAATACTCTCCAAGATCGGCCTTATCGACAGCAGGGATCATCATAACGTCGCCCCAGTCACCGCTTGTAAGTCTTGTAAGAGACTCGTTAGCATAATCTGTAAGTCCTTCAACGTCTACTGTTACATTAGGATAAAGCTTATTAAACTCCGCGATATAATCTGAATACTTTGTTCCGCCGTAATCATCAGCCAGCATATCGGTTCTGTTTGTAAGAACCTTGATGTCAGCCTTGACATCAGCATATGTTGTGCCAAGTTCAAGATTTGCATACATGCTGTCTCCAGCTGCTGCTGTTGTTGAAGCTGCTGTTGATGCTTCTGTTGATGCTGCTGTAGAAGCTGCTGATGATGCTGCTGCTTCTGATCCGGCTGCTGTTGAAGCTGTTGTTGCAGCTGTTGTTGATCCGCATCCTGTCATTGCTACAGTCATTGCTGCAACAAGTCCAAGTGCCATAACCTGTTTCCCTTTCATAATACATCCTCCTTTAGTTTTTTGTTACTTGATAATTAACTTAACTGGAACAATTTGAAGTATACTATTAGCTAACTATAAAGGCATCTATTATTCTTGCGTTTTATATATTATTATTGCGATTTTCGCTATGTTCTCTATTTTAGCTAATTTTTAGATGCAGTTTTTGTGCACCTTTACCATTTTTGAGGTTGATTGTCAACTTCGAAGCTAATTTTTGTTGTTTACTGTAAACTAATTATTAGCTGTTGTAGCTCTCGATTAACGCGTGTTCATCTACCTATCTCTTTATCATTTCATGTTTATTAGCTCCGCAACTTCAGATATAATATATATGATGCAAGTGTCAAAGGTCATTCTGCATCTAAGGAGACCGCATGAATAATACTGACTTTGAAAACCGATTTCAAAAATCTATCATTGAAAAGCCTCTTACCCCTGAAGGAAAGAATTCCGATCTGCTTCTCGGAAAACGATATTCATTTGATGCCCCGGATGATATGCTGCCAATGCTGCTTGCCGGCAGCCGGATAGTCTGTCCCGGTCCGATCTATTACCACATGCGCGGGCTTGATTGTCATATCTTCATCTACACGATAAGCGGTAGCGCCAGATACTCCTATTCACATAAGCAACTCTCACTAAAGCAAAACTCGTTGCTTTTTATAAATGCAGATTCTGAGTTCAGTATTGAACAGACATCTTCCAATTGGGATTTCTATATAGGATATATTGACGGAAAGACAGCTTGTACTTATGACGGCTTTTTAAGGGCTCATGGAGGTCCCGTTATTCAGGTCACTCCTTTGTCTCCAATACCTGCATACATTGATCAGCTTTCATGTATACCGGATATCGTAGATATTTCGTCTGTTTTTTACACAAGCCGGCTTATTACCTGTATCCTTACAGAAGCCTGTCTTTCTGTTTTTGATGATTCATCCGAAAATACCAATATCCCGATCTACATAAAGCAGATGCGCACGGAAATGGAATCCGGATATAAAAAAGAATTCACTCTCGAAATGTTCGAAAGTGAATTCAAAAAAAGCCGCTATAGATTATGTCACGAATTTTCAAAATACTATGGTATCTCTCCAATACGTTTTCTGAACGATGTACGTATAGCATCCGCGCGTCACCTGCTTACAACAACAGATATGAGCGTTCAGGAGATCGGGTTTGAAGTAGGGATCAATGATACAAACCATCTGATCAGTCTGTTCAAGCGTGCCAACGGTGTCACACCGCTCGTATATCGTAGGCAGACAGGGTTGCCTGAATAACACATATATGATGCGGGGGTTAAAAGCAGCTGCTTAATTATTTTTTGATTGGTGCTGTACTGTCTTTCGGAATCAGGCGTCCTTCTACTACTGTCATCATCGGATTTCTGTCGCTGGGGGATTCTATCAGCTGAATGAGTCTTTTTACCGACTTATGTGCCATCTCACGCATATCTACCTCATAAGTTGTAATACCAATATCGCTAAGCCCCGGGAACAAAAAGTTATCAAATCCTACAACTGATATGTCATCCGGCACTTTATATCCTCTTGATTCAAGATTCTTTATCAGATAGCTTGCTGTCAGATCACAGTTGCACACAAACGCAGTCGGCATCGGATCAGGAAGATCCCACGTCATGCTTCTGTTCAGATTGCCCGTAACTGAATTTCGATCTGGAATAAGCCATTCATCCGGAATATCCAATTTATTCTGAAGCATCGACTTGCGGTATCCCCAGTATCTGTCTGCAATACTCTCTGTAGCATCTACCGTTCCGACAAAAGCTATACTTCTATGTCCAAGCTGATACAGATACTGTGTAAGTCTGTATGAACCAAAATACCCGTTTGATATAATGGCATCACATTCTGTATCATCGTAAAAATCAATGTAAACGGTAGGTATTCCCTTTTCACGCAGTGCCAGAAGATAATCATGTTCCATACGTCCGATTATAATCATCCCATCGATCTTACGCTCTGACATCAGTTTAGGAATCACCCTGCCTTCTTCTTCCACGGCCTTTACTACTTCAAGCATGACAAAGCAGCCTTTGGAAGCAGCTTTCGTCGTGACCTCCTGGTACATCTGCCAGTAAAACGAAGAATACTTTCCGAGGAACATCTCATTTATCAGAACTCCGATATTATATCCGTGCTCAGCATCCGAAGCGTGGCGTGATGCAGGAGGTACGTACCCCATCTCGTCAGCTAATTTTATTATCTCTGCACGCATGCTCTCACTGACACCTTTCTGTCCCGAGAGTGCCTTTGAAACTGTAACTGTGCTGACGCCTACATGTGCTGCTATATCGGACATCTTCACCGATTTTGCCATCTCTTGTTTCCCCCTTGATGAAACATATTTGATCATACCGCTATGATATGAATCAATTTTGAAACATAATCACCTGTCATTGGTATGATCGGTATTCCGGCCTTGTCAAGAGTTCTTCCGTGATAAACTCTCTCCTCACCCTCAATCCTGTAGAGCCTTTCGGGATCAAGTCCTGGAATATGAATAATCATACTATGCATGTTGGGTCTGCCCATGACTTGTACAAAGGTCACGAGTGATTCCGATCTGTCCTTTGAAACAACCTCATAGCAATCATACAGATGATTATCAGAATAAGAAGCTATCCTGAAATAATCACCACTACTTATAAGACCATGATACTTATGATATTTTGCAGTCTGAACCGGTATTTCGTCAAGCTCTTCTTTTGAAAGTTTTGTAATGTCGAGTTCATACCCAAACGTACCTGCAAGCGCAACATCTCCTCTTGTTTCAAATGGAGTATTTCTGCCTACCGTATGGTTAGGACATACGCTCACATGCGCACCCATAGTAGATAGCGGGTAAGCAAGCGCCGTCCCTTCCTGAATTGATAGACGCTCTATTGCATCGGTATCATCCGAGCACCATATCTGCGGGCTGTAATACAGCATTCCCGCATCAAATCTGGCACCGCCGCCCGAACAATTTTCAAGAAGAATATCCGGGAAATCAGAGATCAGTCTTCCCTGCATTTTATATACTGCAAGTACATATCTGTGGCACAGTTCACCCTGTTCATCCTTGCCAAGATAAGCGCTGCCTATATCGCAGAGCTGCCTGTTCATATCCCATTTCACATATTCTATATTTGCACTGCGAAGAATCTCAGCGACTTCTTCATATACATGATCGCATACCTCAGGGTTTGAAAGATCAAGCACATACTGGCAGCGAGCCTGTGACGGTTCCCTTCCCGGCACCTGTATCGCCCAGTCCGGATGCTGTCTGTAAAGGTCAGAATCCGGTGATATCATCTCCGGTTCAAACCATATTCCGAACTTCATCCCAAGTGAATTGATCTCATCGGCAAGTCTCTTAAGTCCACCCGGAAGTTTTTTCTCATTTACCTTCCAGTCGCCGAGACTGCTATCATCATTATTTCTGTGTCCAAACCATCCATCGTCCATTACAAACATTTCTATTCCGACTTTAGATGCTTCTTTTGCGATACTTATAAGTTTATCTGTGTCAAAATCAAAATATGTGGCTTCCCAGTTGTTGATCAGTATCGGGCGTTCTATATCCTTATATTTGCTCCTTATCAGATGATCTCTGAACAGGTCGTGATAACATCTGCTCATCTTCCCAAGACCATTGTCTGAATATGTCATAACAACTTCAGGTGCCTGAAATGATTCTTTTTCTTTGAGTACAAATGTAAAGTTCCTGGGATTGATTCCCATAGTCATTCTGATCGAATCAAACTGGCTCTTTTCTACCTGTGCCGTAAAATTACCTGAATACACAAAATTGAACGCATATGCTTCACCGTTATCCTGCGAAACATCACTGCTCACAAGAGCGCAGAACGGATGCTCCTGGTGAGACGATTCTCCTCTTATCGATCCGACGCTGCTTATACCATATCCGATATCGCTTATATCTTTGCAGCGTTCTCTTGCCCATGAACCGTGAAGCGTAAGGAATCTGAAATCTCTATCATCGACGTCAATACATGTCGAATAAATCTTTGTCAGTTTTGTTGGTGCAGTACCGTTATTTATCACTTTTACACTTCTTGCGATCGCATCTGATCCCTCAAACACCGTCTCAAGAATCACAACTTCAATATGTGCAATATCATCTACCAGATGAAGTTCAAGTGTCATACACTCGTCATCATCCGCAAAAGTAGCCGGTAATCCCTCCAGCGCCGGTTTGCCGTTATATATGCGATGAGATCCGTACTTCAGTTCAACGGCGCTATGTCCGTTTTCATCCAGTATCTCAATACAGCCATCTCTGAAATCACCTGTGCCGTTTCCCGGCATTTCCATAGAAAAGAAATCCAGGAATGAGCATTTCTCCCTCTTTCTTACTGAAGGAGCAGGTACTTCATCCGTACGAAGAAGATATCGTATATCGTCATCCGGAAGCAAAGGTCCATAATAAACATGACCTACATAACCATCATCCGGCAGTATGGCCATAACATAACTCGTGCTCTCCGTATCAAGCTTTATCATTTTTTCTGATTCAAAATAACGGATATTCATACTATTCTTTCCGCGATCTGACCACAGATCACTCTCCCAGACCGTTCTCTATTGCTGTAACAAGCGATGTTAGCGCTTCCTGTTCATCTTCCCCGTCGCAGTGAAGTTCGATCTCATCCCCTGATTTTACAACTGCGCCAAGTACACTCAGAACGCTCTTTGCATTTGCCGTATTCTCACGAAATGTAAATGTGATGAGTGATTTATACTTCATCGCCTCATGGCATAACTTTCCTGCCGGTCTTAAATGAAGTCCCGTAGGATTCTTTATCTTTACTTTTTGACTTACCATACCTATACCCTCCGTTTCAGATCATTGTATTCTGTATAAGTGCAGCAAGCTTTTCAGCTTCCGACTGTATCATAACCTGATCTTTACCTTCTATCATAACTCTTACAAGCGGTTCCGTTCCTGACGGTCTGATAAGAACACGTCCCTGTCCCGCAAATTCTGTGTTAAGCTTATCTATCGCTTCTGCTATCTCAGGATATTCCATGTAATGCTCTTTTTTGTGATTAGGAACTTTGGCATTAACAAGTGCCTGGGGCATTATCTCCATAACCTGTGAAAGATCTGAAAGTTTCCTTCCCGTATCAACCATTACCTGCAACAGATGAAGTGCGCTGAGAAGTCCGTCTCCTGTGGTATTCTCGTCAAGGAAGATAATGTGTCCTGACTGTTCTCCTCCAAGATTTGCGCCAATCTCTCGCATACGCTCAAGAACGTATCTATCCCCTACCTTAGTCTGTTCAATATGAATCCCATTTCTCTCTCCCATCTGGAAGAAGCCGAGATTGCTCATTACTGTAGCGACTATCGTGTCCTTTTTGAGTGTACCTTTATCCTTCATATAGTTGCCAACGATAGCCATGATCTGATCACCGTTGATTATATTGCCCATCTCATCAACAGCCTCCAGTCTATCTGCATCTCCGTCAAATGCAAGACCTGCGTCAGCTTTTTCGTAAACCACCTTTGCCTGGATCTCTTCCATATGCGTTGATCCGCAGTTTGAATTTATATTAGTTCCGTCAGGCATGTTATGGATCGGAACAACATTTGCGCCAAGTTCGCGAAGGGCTTCTACTGCTGTATAGTGTGACGCTCCTTCCGCACAATCGACCACGATCTTGAGCTTTGAAAGATCCGGATTGACATTTCTGATCGCGTGATTGATATACTCCTCACGTGAATCTGTTCTGTACTTTACCTTTCCTACACCTGATCCTGTTGGAAAAGTGATTCCCTGCATATTATTCTTTATAAGGGTCTCTATATCATCTTCGAGAGAATCCGGAAGTTTATATCCATTCCCGTCAAAGAACTTTATTCCGTTAAACTCCATCGGATTATGTGATGCAGAAATAACAACACCTGCATCAACCCTGTATTTCTTTGTAAGATATGCGATTGCCGGAGTTGGCATAACACCTACATAAACGCAATTTGCACCAACAGAACATGCACCAGCCATTAATGCATTAGCAAGCATATCTCCCGAAATCCTTGTATCACATCCCACCATTATCGTCGGCTGATGTGCATTTGCTCGAGTAAGCACGCAGGCTCCAGCCTGTCCAAGCTGCATTGCAAGCTGAGGTGTGAGTTCATCATTTGCAACTCCGCGCACTCCATCTGTTCCAAACATTCTACTCATTCTTTTTATTCCCTTCCGTTTCAGATAATCTTATATTCACAGTCATCGGTTCTACAGTCTCCAGAGTTCCTGTGAGCCCGCTATATGAAAGATCAACAGGAACATTGCTGCATACTCCGGTTGTCAGTTCAGTTATGCCGTTCGCCTTCATATATGCATCAAGATCCGCTACCGCTGTCACCGTATCTATGGATAATTTATCAATGTCCGATGACAATCCGCTAAATGTCACGTCATATCCCGTATCGTCTTCACCATTATTTACAAACTCGGCTGTCATTCCATCTGGAATTCCCTTTACGGTAATACTGCTGTTTTTAAGAGTAAGTTTCTTCTCTTCTTCTTTCTCTATATGTACAGTTACCTGCACTTTCCCGTTAAATGACCCATCCGCAAGCTTCACTCCTGTAGGCAGATAATCATGAACATCCACAAGTGTTGTCATGTTCTCAGCCTGTCCGGTTATGTTGAGTGCTTCCTCCGAGACTGCTATAGATTCGATCTTGCCTATAGTTGATGATTTTCCTGCTATTGTTATCGTATCCGGATTACAATCAATAACACCATTAGCCTGATATCCGGATGCCGCAGTCCCTGACAGTTTGAATGACAATGGTACGCTCTTCGTCTGAAGTATCTCAACCTTTACACGAACTGCTGAAATATTCATCGTAATACTTTCTTTACTCAGCTCCTTATCATCACTATCATAAAGCTTTATATCTACAACAGTACTTATTTCACTTGTAAATCCTGTAACATCAACATCTGCAGCAGCTTTCTTGACTTTATCAATAACAGATGCCGGACCTGATATCCTTACAAGATTCTGTTCAGCAGATATATCTCCGATCTGATATCCCTTGCCAACATCGCCTGATGTTGTTGTCGTAAGAGCCATAGTGACAGTCTTCTTATCTTCGACGTTCAATCTGACTGTATCTATATTGCCCGCTATGCTTTCAAGCTTATCACTGTATTTATTGGTAGACAGCTTTATAGCTATCGTGTTCTGCATCGTAAGGTTATTCATGTCTGCTGTAGCTATAACGTTGCTGTCATCGAGTGAATCTATTATCGAACGCGTTGCTGTTATAGTCACTACATCGATCTTGTCTGTTCCATCAAGGACTTGATATACTTCACCCTTTGATGTTATCGCGTCCGTGTTAGTTATAGTCACGGGCACATTGTAGACTTTGTACGTCAACACAGGATCATTTATATTTGTTACTATGATCCATAACATTATCGCAAATATTACAGAGCCAAGTTTCAGGCCCCAATTATGTGTCAGTTTACGCCACATCTTTTGACCTGCCTTTCCTCGTCTTGCGCTTCTTTGTGTCCTCAGTCTTTTTATTCTGTATAGACTGAAGTTTTTCCTTAAGTCCATCCGCGTTCAGATCACGTGAAAGTTCTCCATGATATGCACAGCTGACATGACCGGTCTCCTCTGACACGATAACAGTGAGAGAATCTGTCAGTTCGGAGATTCCTACTCCGGCACGGTGTCTCGTCCCAAGCTCCTTGCTGAGTTTTCTGTTATCCGAAAGCGGCAGATAACATGTCGCAGAAGTGATCCTATCCCCATGTATGATAACAGCACCATCGTGAAGTGGTGTATTATGTTCAAATATATTGATAAGGAGCTGACTTGAAACGACAGCATCTATATCGATTCCTGTTCTCTCGTATTCGGCGAGTGATTGTGTCTGTTCAATAACTATGAGCGCACCTGTACGCACTTTGCTCATCTCGATGCTCGCTCTCACTATCTCATTTACCGTGTGATCTGAAAAAATGCCTTCGTCAGTCGTCGGCTTTATACTTGGGAACCACGCAGAAAAGAAGTTCTTTCTGCCAAGCGTCTCAAGTGCTTCCCTGAGTTCAGGCTGAAGAACTACTACAATAGCGATAACGGCAATACTGAATACGCTCTTTACTATCCATAATATCGTCGTCATATTAAAAATCGCAGCAACAAGAATAAAGATCAGTATGACTACTAATCCTTTGAACAATGACCATGCTTTTGTATCCTTGATCCACGCGAGAATGTTATAGACAAGGAATGCTATGATCAGGATCTCTGCGATATCCGTCCATCTTATCGTCGGCATATGCAGATTTCCCAAATATGTATTTATCGTTGTGCTGATTCGCGATAACATTATCAGTTCCTGCTTCTTTCACGCCTCTGCGAATTTATTTTCTTTACCTTCTTCTCTGGTTCCGAAAGGGTCACCTTCGGTACTGCTTTTACATAATAATAATATTCATCATCTTCAAACTGAACCTTCTCAGTTCTTGCATAATCAACATTGAACCTGAAAAGCTGTATCACTATCGCTGCTGCAGCTCCCACAAGTGATCCCAGGATTATAGCCGCGATCGACAGGTCTGTATCCATCATAAGCTCACTCAAAAGCAGTATCATGATATCTACAAGTGTACCGGCAAGTATCGCGATAGACCATGCATGATCGATCGACAGACGGCGCAGTGTATATACGAGAACTATCGTGACCGCAAATGCGATTATCAGAAGTATCATCGATTTGCTTCCAAATGCTCCGTTTATAACATTCTTTATCTTTCCTGCCGACTTATCATCCGTCACATTCGACAGCATGTCGGCGCTCTTTGGTGCATAGTCAAGCATATAGTAAGAAACGATACCGCAGCACACCGGAACAGTTGTTGCAGGTGTCCCTATCAGACCTGCTGAAACCGGTACTGCATAAGGAATCCTGAGTGCAAAGCAGATAGGTGTAAGGAGCAGTGCCATAGTATCTTTGGGTGAAAATCTAAAATACAAAAGGAACATGAGCAGAAAAACAGCTCCAACAACTACGGAGTATTCCATGCTTATCGAATAGACATGAAGCAGTGCAGATATAGCTGCTGCGAATATCTCAAAATTCCATGGCATAAATGAACATATAAGAGATACAACAAGTCTTATCGGAATCTTGTCAAACTTTGGTGATACTCCAAGCTTTGAACTGATAAGCGAAAGGCTGATCATCGCCAGGATAAATTTCATTATCGGGACAACATACGCCTCATTCTTCGAGTAAAACATCTTCAGTTTTTGTTTCATTTCAAGTATAACAGTCATTATGATCTCCAGATTCATTCTTCTCTATACATCTCAGCCAGTTCCTTCAGGTCACGGCTATATGCATGAACATTTTTTTTAGCTTTCTTGTATCTTATCTGACCTATTACAAACGATATCACAACATAAACAAGTACAAAAAGAAGGTATTTAAACAATATACTCTTTCCATATCCCGCAAGATCCTTGCTGTATATTCCTACCATCACATCCTCAAGTCCATAAAAAAGCTTGAGTCCTACAATAATGCAAAAAGAGAGTGTGGCACATACTATAGATTTTATGATCTGCCAGCTTATATAATCACTCTTGAAATAACTGAATATATCAAGATCTCTCTTTCCTTTTCTTTTCTCATATATCGCCATCTCTGTCATAAGCGATATCTTATCTTCGTTTAACATATTATCTCCGTTCCCGCTTCCTGATGACTATTATCATGAATCGAGGAATCTCATCTTAGGGCTTGTATGTGTGTCTTTCTTCACCGGCTTCGGAATCTCGGGCTTCTGATACGTATTACCAAGCTTTGATGCCATCTCTGCCTTGCATTTTGCACAATAACGTCCTGTTCTTATCATGGCTCCACAATTTTCACATGGTATACCAAGATCTGAATCGGTTGAAAATTCCAGACGCTCCTCGCGGATCCACTGCTGTATCTGGCTTACTTCAACTTCACATTCTTTAGCTATCTGTGGAATATTAGCAGAATGATTCTCAGATATATATTTTTTTACTTCCTGAAATTTCTCTTCTTGTTTTTTCTGACAGTCCGGACATATCGTCGGTCCCATTACGTAATTAAAGATCCTGCCGCATTTTCTGCAATTTCTGATATCCATGATAATTCCTCCATCTGCTGAATGGTATTAATATGCTTTACATTCCTTTGCCTATAGACAATGTAATGAAATATATTTTTTTCACTCCGGCATCTTTCGCACACTGTGCAACATTATCGATCGTACTGCCCGTAGTATATATATCGTCTATAATAACAATCGTATTTAATTTTACATCATCATGTATGATTTTGAAAGCCTTTTTCAAATTTTTCTGGCGTTCAGCAGGTTCAAGTTCCTTTTGTGGTGCAGTCTTTCGGCACCTCGATATCCAGTCTGTATATACCGGTATATCTATTCTTTTTCCAATCGCTTTTGCAAGAACATCCGACTGATTATACCCTCGCTCTCTTCGTCTTGATTCATGTATCGGAACCGGTATGAGCGCATCAGGCTTCCACGATAATATCACTTTGCCAAGCATCTCCGATATCCTGTCTCCATAATACTCGGCATATTCCTGCCGTCCTTTATACTTGAATGCATATACAGAGCTGCATATGCTCCTGTATTCGAACAACGATCTTCCAGAATCAAAAACGTGACGACGGACTGTGCAGTCATGACATAGCTCTTTCTCGTCTGAATCAAGACTTTTCCCGCATTTCATGCAAAAAGGAGAACAGATATATCTTACATCTGATTCACACTCAGGACATATCAGTTCACCTGATGGTCTGACCGGTCTGTCGCAGACAGGACAGCGTCTTGGGAAAAGCAGATCTGCTGCTTTCCCATAGACTCTTTTCATGATCTTTATCATATTTTTCTTCCTTTACTGATTGCTGAAGTCGGATCGAATGATCCATAAAACTACCGGATAATTCCGTGATCACTTAATGGAATCATCCAGAGCATAGATTTCTTTGATATCATCACAAAGCCCTGTATATCGCGCATTTGAGCTCACATTGTCTATCATGCCGTTTACAGTCTCTCTGCTTCCGAGAATCATAACGCATTTTTTTGCTCTGGTTATCGCAGTATACAGCAGGTTTCTCGTCATAAGGACCTGAGGTCCGGAAAGCAGCGGAAGAATCACTACCGGATATTCGCTTCCCTGTGATTTATGTATAGTTATCGCATACGCCAGTTCTATCTCGTCAAGCTTCGCATATGGATATTTTGAACATTTATGTTCATCAAACTCCACCGTGATCTCAGACTCATATGTATCTATCTTTCGGATTATTCCAATATCGCCATTGAATACACCGGTACCTCGGTCAACGACTGTATCATATTCTCCCTTTATCTCCCATTCGATCTGATAGTCATTTCGATTCTGCATAACCTTATCGCCTTCGCGAAACATGACATTACCATCAAATTCTTTCTTTATGCCATCCGGTGGATTAAGGTAATTCTGAAGTATCCCGTTCAGAGTCTCTACGCCAAGGCTGCCCTTTCGCATAGGTGTCAGTATCTGCACATCATATGGATCGATTGAATAATACTTTGGGATACTCTTTGATGCCATATATACAATATGCTTATAAATGACATTGACGTCATTTCTCTCCATGAAAAAGAAATCATCGCTCTTGTTGTCAAGTTTTATCGCTTCTCCGTGATTTATACGATGAGCATTATTCACGATGTCACTATCTCCGGTCTGGCGAAAAATATTTTCCAGAGTAACAAGTGGCATCCTTCCGCTGCTGATTATATCTTTCAGCACCTGTCCCGGACCCACTGATGGGAGCTGGTCTGCATCCCCAACGAGTACAAGTCTTGTTCCGGGCATTATCGCCCGCAGCAGTGACTGCATCAGGAATATATCGACCATGGACGTTTCGTCGATAATTATCACATCTGCTTCAAGCGGCGTATTCTCGTTCCTGCCGAATCGTATGGTGCTGTCTTCACCAGTAGAATCCCCGGCAACCTCCAGGAGCCTGTGAATAGTTTTTGCTTCATATCCGGTAGCTTCTGTCATTCTTTTTGCGGCGCGTCCGGTTGGCGCTGCCAGCATTACGTCAAGTCCTTCTGATACATAATAGCTGATCAGGATACGGACTGTTGTCGTTTTACCGGTTCCCGGTCCGCCCGTAAGTATAAGCACACCATTTCGTATGCTCTCTCTAAGTGCTTTTTTTTGAAGATCATCTATCGGTATTCCAAATTCTTTCTCTATTGATGAAAGTCTCGCATCGACCCTTTCATTTGCCGTATCACTATCAGCAGTATGTATATCGAGATCATGGAGCATCCGCGCACATCCCAGCTCAGCGCTGTAGTAAAGCGGACTATACACCCGGCATTCCGCTTCATGCTGCTTTATTATCACCTTATGATCGATAGCAAGGCTGCGCAGTCCTTCTTCTACATCATCTGCACTTGCACCCAAAAGTACTGACGAATCAGAGATAAGCAATTCTTTTGGAAGGTAACAGTTTCCTTCACTTCCGGCTTCCGACAGCACATATAATATGCCGCTGGCAATCCTGAATGGATTGTTTTTCTTCATACCTGCTCTTACTGCTATTTCATCTGCGGTGCGAAATCCGATGCCTGAAATGTCATCGGCAAGCTGATAGGGATTATCCCTAAGAATATTATATATATCCTGACCATATCGTTTAAAGATACGTATGCCCATTTCATTTGAGATCCCATACTGCTGCAGGAATGTCATTGCTTTTCGTGTGTCGCGTTTCTCAAACACACGTGTCCCAATCTCCTGTGCCATCCGCATACTGATCCCACGAACTTCAGAAAGACGTTCAGGTTCTTCATCGATGACTTTGAACGTTTCACTTCCAAACTGCTTTACTATCCTTTTAGCGAGCGCTTCGCCGATTCCTTTTATCGCTCCCGATCCAAGGTATCTCTCTATCTCAATCTCTGTATCCGGCACAGATGACCGGATTGCATTCACGCTGAACTGGTCATAGTATTTCGGATGAACGGTCGTCTCTCCATCGACTTCTATGGTCTCACCAGGACTGACTGTTCCAACATTACCCGCACACTTGACCTCGTCGTCGGCTGTAATGAGAGTAAAGACTGTGTATCCGCTTTCAGCCGTATATATTATCTGTCCTACATATCCTTTCAGTGTCTGCATCAATCTTCTATGTTGTAATTCCTCTTAAGCTGATCGTAAAGTGACTGTGCCAAACTATTTGGTCCCTCTGTGACAGACTCTGATGATATCTCCTCTATCGTGCTGTCCATAAAAAGATTGACCATGTTCATTCCATAATCGCTCGAACTGTCATCTCCAAAAGTGGTCGAGGTTTTTTTCATCTCTTTATATACCTGTTCCCACAGATAAGATTCGAACTGTTTGCAGGCTCCCATAAGCTGATCTGATTGCGCTTTTTTCTCTTCTTCTGTCTTGTCCGTGGAATCGGCAGCAGATGAGGCAACACTGTTTATTGTTGTTTTTGCCTTGTCAGCCTGAGCTGTTGAAGATGCATTATCTATAATAGCTGAGTACCCCGATAAACTGTCAAGTGCCATATGGACTCCTTTCGAAAAAAATTTCCTTATGATACGAATTGCTGCGTTCCCTTCGGGAACTCCCGCAATTCCATAAGCTCATGCTGTGTTTATGAGATGATACGAATTGCTGCGTTCCCTTCGGGAACTCCCGCAATTCCATAAGCTCATGCTGTGTTTATGAGATGATACGAATTGCTGCGTTCCCTTCGGGAACTCCCGCAATTCTCCGTCCATTCGGAATCCGCTGATTTGCTGCGCAAATCGCTTCTTCCTCATGTCCGGAACGTTCATAAAGTCTGCCTGCTTTTCATGCAAGCATGAACGCAGTCATACTTTCGAACTGTATCATCTCTTTAGGTTGTTAGCTTCGTCCATCATTGTGTCGGTCGTTGTGATGACTTTGGAGTTCATCTCGTATGCACGCTGTGCAACGATAAGATTTACCATCTCATTTGCAACCTGTACGTTTGATCCCTCAAGGTATCCGCTCGCGATCTTACTCTTTTCTACCTTGTCACTTGTTGCTTCGTTGATAGCCTTGCCACTCGCAGCCGTAGCCTTGTATAAGCTATCGCCTTTTCTCTCAAGACCTGCCGGGTTCTGGAACTGTGAAAGTCCGATTGTCTTTCCGGTCGACTGTGGATTACCATCACTGTCAGGATAACATACCGTTCCATCACTTGTTATCGTAAGCTTGCTTGTCATATATGAAGAATTGAATGTGATTCGCTGTCCCTTCTGATCAAGTACCGGAAGTCCGTCTGAATTAGTAAGGACGACACCGTTTGAACCGTTCATCGCCCATGTAAAGTCACCATTACGCGTATAAAATGTCTCGTCATCTTCTCCCTTGACTGAGAAAAATCCTTTTCCTTCTATCGCAAATGCAGTACTGCTCTCGGACGCGATCATATTTCCCTGCGTAAATATTGAATTTATCGAAGAATTTCTCGTTCCAAGACCTACCTGTGACGTAACAGGAACAGGATCTCCATTTGCCGTAGTTGTCTTTGTCTGAAGGCTCTGATAAAGAAGTGACTTAAATTCTGATTCCTGCGCCTTATACCCTGTTGTATTCACGTTAGCAAGGTTATTTGCTATCGTATCAACATTAGTCTGCTGAGCATTCATTCCGGTCGCTCCGGTCCATAGACTTCTTACCATACTAGACACCTCCTGGTTTTAACACTTGGCTACGATTTTAGTCATTCACCCTGATTAATATCACTGAACTCTTCCAACATCATTCACAGTCTTATCAAGTGAACTGTCAAATGTTGTTATCAGTTTCTGATTGGCTTCATACTGCCTCTGAATTGATATCATGCTTACCATTTCGTCAACTACAGAAATATTTGATGACTCAAGATAGCCTTGACGCACCTGTGCTCCCTCTGCATCAACAGCTTTTGTGTCTTCACTTTTAGGCTGATATAAATTCTCGCCATATTTTTCGAGCTGGGTATAATCTTCGAAATCCTTGATCCCGATAGTAGCCACCTGACTGCCATCCTGATAGATACTGCCGTCTGATGCAATGGAAGAATCCAATGCAGTATCGAGCTTGATATGTTTTCCGTTGGTATCCAACACAAAATCACCATCCTGTGTTGTCAGATATCCGTCTGACGTGACAGTAAAATTGCCATCACGCGTATACTTTACAGAAGTTTCATCTGCTTTGTTCTTATATTCGATCGCGAAAAATCCGTTGCCGGTCAGTGCAAGATCATACTGATTTCCTGTCGTCTTTACAGCACCTTCCTTGAAATCAGTATAATTATTTCCGATCTTGACTCCGGGCATCATAGTTCCAATACGTCTGGCAGTGTTAGGTGCTTCCGACGTATCTTTTATCTTATCCGCAAAAACAGTCTGGAACGACTCACTCGTCGTTCCCTCTTTCTTATATCCATTTGTCGCCGCATTAGCAAGATTATTGGCAAGAACATCCATACGGTGCTGTTCATTGAGCATACCCGTATATGCAGTATATAATCCTTTTACCATAATCTACACCTTTCTCGCATGCAGCCTTCCGTCATTCGTCCCTGACGCCTGCCATGAACTCAGCATATCGTCCGGTTCCGATGGCTACAGCTGTCATTGGATCGTCTGCTGTCATCGTGTTTATACCAGTCTTTTCTGATATGAGTTCCTCAAGACCTCTTAAGAGACTTCCGCCTCCTGTAAGGACAATGCCTCTGTCTGCAATATCTGCAGCCAGTTCCGGGGGCGTCCTCTCGAGAACTGAATGGATCTTCTCAAGGATCTGCTCTGTTGCATCGCGTAATGCTTCTTCTGTCTCTTCTGATGATACTTTAACTGTACGTGGAAGACCTGATACAAGGTTTCTTCCCTTAACATCCATATAGTCAACTTCCGTTCTCGGATATGCCGTTCCAATCTTGATCTTGATATCCTCGGCTGTTCTATCTCCGATAAGAAGGTTATGCTTTTTTCTCATGTATCTTACGATAGCTTCATCAAAATCATCGCCTGCTACCTTGATGGAATCGCTTACTACAGTTCCTCCAAGAGAAATAACCGCTATGTCTGAAGTTCCACCGCCGATATCTACGATCATATTGCCGCAAGGTTTTGCAATATCAATTCCCGCACCAATCGCTGCTGCGATAGGTTCCTCTATGATATAGACTTCTCGCGCACCTGATACAAGTGTCGCATCCTGAACTGCTTTTTTTTCAACCTCTGTTGCACCACTCGGTACACAGACTGCTATCCTCGGCTTACGAAATGTCTTTCTTGCAAGGGCTTTCTGAATAAAATACTTCATCATCTTCTCGGTGACATGATAATCAGAAATAACACCTTCGCGAAGCGGTCTTACTGCTACGATGTTGCCCGGTGTACGTCCAAGCATAAGTCTTGCATCTTCCCCAATAGCCTTTATCTTATTCGTATCGCGATCAAATGCGACAACTGAGGGTTCCTTGAGTACTACACCCTTACCTCTTATATAAACAAGGATACTTGCTGTTCCAAGATCAATGCCAATATCTGTGTACTGCATATTTACTTACCCCTTTCGTCAGGTCATATGTCAACTCGGATCATTATCTCCGTTAGAATTCATGTTATGTGATATCCAGCCGCATTCTACGGTATCAAAAAACACATCCAAGTAATTATACTCTAAACGCTAGGGTTTTCAAATATGTTTTATCATTTTTCAACAAAAAATAAGGATGCCAAAGAAACAGATCCATCCGTTCTGTACGCATCCTTGCAAATATTATATCGGCAGACGTCATATAATTGATAACCCCATCTGCCGATTTATTTCTTTTGATACAAGTGCTTAAAGCAATTCGTAGCATCGCACCATAATTATTATTTTCAATACTTTATCACTTACTTCTCAAAATTTCCTTTAGATACTGTCCTGTGTATGATCTCTTCTCTTTGGCAACCTGTTCCGGAGTTCCCTTTGCTATAACCGTTCCGCCGCCATCCCCGCCTTCTGGTCCCATATCGATTATATAATCTGCCGTCTTGATGACATCAAGATTATGTTCAATTACAAGTACTGAATTACCTGCCTCTGTAAGTCTCTGTAAAATATCTATAAGTTTATGTACATCAGCAAAATGAAGGCCTGTCGTAGGTTCATCCAAAATATAGATTGTCTTTCCCGTTCCTCGCTTTGAAAGTTCGGTCGCAAGTTTTATCCTCTGTGCCTCACCGCCAGAAAGCTCCGTAGATGGCTGTCCAAGCTTAACATATGAGAGTCCGACATCATAAAGAGTCTGTATCTTTTGTCTTATCGACGGAACATTCTCAAAGAACGGCAGTGCCTCCTCAACAGTCATATCAAGAACATCATATATATTCTTGCCTTTATATCTCACCTCAAGTGTCTCGCGGTTATATCTCTTCCCGTGACAAACATCGCACGGAACATAGACATCCGGAAGGAAATGCATCTCGATCTTTACGATTCCATCTCCTGAACACGCTTCACATCTTCCGCCTTTTACATTGAAACTGAATCTTCCTTTCGTATATCCGCGAGCGCGCGCATCTGCCGTATTCGCGAACAGATCTCTGATCATATCAAATACACCCGTATATGTTGCCGGATTAGATCTCGGTGTTCTTCCGATCGGAGACTGATCGATATCTATCACCTTGTCGAGTTGCCCGATACCATCTATCCCCGCACATTTTCCCGAAATCGTATGTGCCCTGTTAAGTTTTCTCGCAAGGGTCTTATATAATATCTCATTTACAAGTGAACTCTTTCCTGATCCAGAGACACCTGTAACACATGCAAATATGCCAAGCGGAATCTTTACATCGATATTTTTCAGGTTATGCTCCTGTGCGCCTCGTACTGTAAGGAATCCGGTTGGCTTTCGTCTCTTTGACGGAACATCTATCATCTTCTTACCTGAAAGGTACTGACCCGTTATTGACTCAGGCACTTTCATTATCTCGTCAGCTGTTCCCTGCGCGACTAATTCGCCACCGTGAGATCCCGCTCCCGGTCCAATGTCAATTATCTGATCCGCAGCTCGCATTGTCTCTTCGTCATGCTCAACAACAATAACTGTATTTCCAAGATCACGCAGATGTTTCAGCGTGCCCAAAAGCTTACCGTTGTCTCTTTGATGAAGACCTATGCTTGGTTCATCAAGAATATAGCATACACCTACAAGACCTGATCCTATCTGCGTCGCAAGTCTTATCCTCTGTGCTTCGCCACCTGAAAGTGATGATGTTGCACGGGAAAGTGTAAGGTAATCGAGACCTACATCTATCAGGAAACCTACTCTTGAACTGATTTCCTTCAGTATGAGCCGGCCTATCAGCATCTGCTGTTCGCTCAGTTTGAGATTTTCAAGAAATTCGCTAAGTCTCCCAATTGAAAGTGATGTGACTTCATATATATTTTTATCACCAACGGTAACAGCAAGTGCTTCTTTCTTCAGTCTCATGCCGCCGCATTCTGAACACGGTGTGATTCTCATGAATGTCTCGTATTCCTGTTTTGAAGAATCAGAAGCCGTCTCACGATAACGTCTCTCTACATTCTTTACAAGTCCTTCGAACGCAACCGGATAGATACCCGATCCTCGTTGACCTGTATAGTGGACTTTTACCTCATGCCCGTCAGTTCCGCTTATAAGAATATGCTTTATCTTATCCGGATACTTTTCGAACGGAGTATCCAAACTAAACCCATACTCATCAGCTAGTGCAAGAAGGAGCGCATTTGTAAAGCTTCCCGGATTCTGGCATGACTGCCACCCCATAACAGTGATAGCACCTTGATTGATTGAAAGGCTCTTATCCGGGATCATAAGATCTACATCAAATTCCATCTTATAGCCAAGACCGGCACATACCGGGCATGCGCCAAATGGATTATTAAACGAAAAGCTTCTTGGTTCTATCTCTCCTATGCTTATTCCGCAATCCGGACATGCAAAATCCTGACTGAATGTTAATGGTTCTCCATCCACGACATCAACTGTGAGCTGACCCTGTGCAATCTTAAGTACGTTCTCTATCGAATCTGTCAGTCTGCGCTGTATTCCGTCATGGACTATTAGTCTGTCAACCACTATCTCCACTGTATGTTTTATATTCTTGTCAAGTTCTATGTCTTCACTTAGCTCATACATATTCCCATCGATACGTACACGCGCGTATCCGGATTTCAGTGCATGATCGAGTACCTTCTCATGCCGTCCTTTTCTTCCCTGAACGACAGGCGCAAGAAGCATTATCTTTGTTTCTTCCGGCAGTTTCATTATTCGATCTGTCATCTGGTCTACCGTCTGCTTTTGTATGACACGTCCGCAGTTCGGGCAGTGTGCTATTCCTATTCTTGCATACAGCAAACGAAAATAGTCATATATCTCCGTTACAGTACCAACTGTAGAACGTGGATTCCTGTTCGTTGATTTCTGATCTATAGAAATTGCCGGCGGCAACCCATCAATCTTATCAACATCCGGTTTATCCATCTGTCCCAGAAACATACGCGCATATGATGACAGGGATTCCATATATCGCCTCTGCCCTTCAGCATATATCGTATCGAATGCCAGCGATGATTTTCCCGATCCCGAGAGACCGGTCATCACAACAAGTTCGTTTCTTGGAATATCGACGCTCAGATTTTTGAGATTATGTTCCTTGGCTCCGCGTATTCTGATATATTCCTGCGGACGCATTTTCACATATCCGCTTTCTTCAGACTTCTTTATTTCCTCTGTGCTGTCTTTTTTTGTTATTTTCTCTGCCATCTCTATCATCTCTCTTAATACTTTATATTTCTCTGTGGCGCCGGTCACCAATATATACCATTACCTTATGAGTCCTGATTTTATTTCAACCGTTTCCTGACATCGAGCATCTGATCGCGCAGTTCTGCGGCGGATTCAAAGTCGAGATCAACTGCCGCTTTTCTCATCTTCTTCTCAAGATCATCTGCAAGCTTTTTGAGTTCCTTATCACTCATAGATTCCGGATCTTTATCTAGCAGGTCATTCTTTTGAGTTACTTCCTTAGATATCGCGATAAGATCTCGAACCGCTTTCTTGATCGTCTGCGGTGTTATCCCATGTTCATCGTTATATTTCTGTTGGATCTTTCTTCTTCGGTCTGTTTCTGATATCGCATTTTTCATCGAATCTGTCATGTTATCCGCATACATGATCACATGACCTTCTGAATTTCGCGAAGCTCTTCCTATCGTCTGAATAAGTGATGTCTCAGAACGCAGGAAACCTTCCTTGTCGGCATCAAGTATAACCACAAGCGATATCTCGGGTATATCCAGACCTTCTCTAAGCAGATTGATCCCGACCAGCACATCAAATACGTCGAGACGCATGTCCCTGATTATCTTTGCGCGTTCTAGCGTATCAATATCCGAATGAAGATATCTTACTCTTACACCTACATCCCTCAGATAGTCTGTAAGATCCTCTGCCATCTTCTTTGTCAATGTCGTAACAAGGATCTTATTATGCTTCGATGTTTCTTTTTTGATCTCTGATAGCAGATCATCTATCTGCCCCTCTACCGGTCTTACATCAACCTCCGGGTCAAGAAGTCCTGTAGGTCTTATGACCTGCTCCGCGCGCAGAAGTTCATGCTCACTTTCATATTTCGACGGTGTCGCTGATACGAACATCATCTGATCAATATGTCTTTCGAACTCTTCAAAGGCGAGCGGTCTGTTATCAAGTGCGGACGGAAGCCTGAAACCATAATCAACGAGTGTCTTTTTTCTGGATCTGTCTCCGTGATACATCGCCCCAATCTGTGGAATCGACATATGTGATTCATCTACTATTATCAGAAAATCATCCGGAAAGAAATCAAGCAGCGTGAATGGTGGAGTCCCCGGCTTTAATCCATTCAGATGCCTGGAGTAATTCTCTATTCCTGAGCAGAATCCCGTCTCACGTAACATCTCGATATCAAAGCTTGTACGTTCCTGTATACGCTGTGCTTCAAGCAGCTTGTCACAGCTCTTAAAATACCTCACGCGTTCTGTCATCTCATTCTTTATGTTATCGCATGCTGCAGCTATCTTATCCGGAGAAACGACGTAATGTGATGCCGGAAATATCGACACATGTTCAAGTGCCGAATGAACCTTTCCCGTAACATGATCGACCTCTGATATCCTGTCGATCTCATCTCCGAAGAATTCGACCCTGATAAGGAAATCTCCGCCCTCTGCCGGATATATCTCGAGCACGTCGCCATGTACCCTGAAGCATCCGCGATCAAGTTCAAGTTCATTCCTGTCATACTGCATATCGATGAGTGATCTTATAATTTCATCGCGGTCTTTCTTCATACCGGGTCTTAGTGATACCGTCATACCCGCATACTCGTCAGGACTTCCCAGTCCATATATGCATGAGACACTTGACACTACCACTACATCTCGTCTTTCGGTGAGTGATGCTGTCGCAGACAGTCTCAGCTTGTCTATCTCATCATTGATCGCAGAATCCTTGGCAATATATGTATCCGAAGATGGTACATATGCTTCTGGCTGATAATAGTCGTAGTATGAAACAAAATATTCGACTGCGTTCTCTGGAAAGAACTGCTTAAATTCGCCATATAATTGTCCTGCAAGCGTCTTATTATGTGAAATGACAAGTGTTGGCTTATTAAGTGCCTGGATCACATTTGCCATTGTAAAAGTCTTCCCCGAACCTGTTACACCTTTAAGGGTCTCAAATTGATTTCCCTTACGAAAGCCATCAACTATCTTTTTGATTGCCTCCGGCTGATCGCCTGTCGGTTCATACGGCGCAGTAAGTTTAAAATGATCCATTATCATGCCTTTCCGGAAAATAAAAGAGCTGTGATGCCGATCCGCTACGCGGTCATTATATCACAGCTCTATATATCATGCAAACATTTGTTCTGTTTTATTTCATCTTGCTCTTTACGATCTCTACTGCCTTGTCAAGCTGATTGTCTGACTTGTCCTTGTAGTATGCGTCCGAATCAAACTCACACTTTACATCCGGAGTGATTCCGGTTCCCTGAATATTTACTCCGCTTGGCGTGTAATACGCGCTGATCGTCAATTTAACGGCCGTTCCATCCGACAGGTCTATCACATTTTGCACGATTCCCTTGCCATACGTCTGAGTTCCGACTATCGTTCCGATCTTGTCATCCTTTATAGCTCCTGTAAGTATCTCCGATGAGCTGGCTGTATATCCATTTACAAGAACAACAAGCGGAATCTTTATCTCATTTTCGCCATCACATGTATACACATTCTTTTTATTTGCTTTATCTATCGTATATACGACTGTTCCTTTTGGAAGGAATTCACGTCCGATATTGACCGCCACGTCAACATTGCCTCCCGGATTACTCCTGAGATCAAGTATCAGTCCTTTGGCTCCCTGACCTTTGATCGTCGCATACGCTTCTGTAAACTGGTCAAGTGTGACAGTATCAAATTCTGTTATCTGAATATATCCGATGTTATCATCGAGCATCTTCCCTTTAACGGTGGGTGTATCGATCTTTGCCCGCTTTACTGTCTTTTCGATGTAATCTGATGAACCATCGCGATACAATTTGAGTTTTACTGAAGTTCCTTCCGGACCTTTTACAAGACTGACAACATCTTCCAGTTCCAACCCCTGAACATCTTTGTCATCTATCGAAATGATGATATCGCCTTCATGAAGGTCTGCCTCTTCTGCCGGTGTTCCTTCAATAGTGCCGCTGATCATCGGACTTCCAGTGTTCTCATCCATGGAAAGATATGCTCCGATTCCATAATAGATACCCTGAGTATCTTCTTCAAATTCCTTTATGTCATCCTTCGAATAATATACAGAATACGGATCTCCGAGGGATTCCATAAGTCCATAACAAAGACCATCCTCCATCTTCTCTTCAGATGCCGTCTTATCTTTATCGTATTGGTAATAATATGTATTTATTATATTCTCGAGAGTTTTTATCTTTTCTTCAGAACGGCTGTTAATGACTGAAGATACCTGTCCATTAGCTGCCGCGATTCTCTTCCCTGCAGTTACACATCCTGCTATAGCAGCTGCAAGTATAAGACCACATACCATGCCTATCACAAATCCGGGGCGATGCTTTTTAGGCTCACCATTCATATGTGCCGCATCATTGCTTCCTTTTACAGGTTCTGCCGGAATTCCTTCCGGCTGATATCCGTTAAATCTGTCGTCTTCTGTATCAGTATTTGCCGGCTCTATATTTTCTGAATTCATATTTTCTGGATTCATATTTTCTGAATTCATATTTTCTGAATTTGTATTTTCTGATTCCTGATCCAAGTTGTATACCTCTTTCCGAAACACCTATGTTCCTTGATTTTAATCATATCATGATGTTGGTGTCAAAAGCAGCAATTGTGCTATGATGCTGCGAATTGCATCACTTAAGATAATTCCACGGGCTTGTATATGATCCGTTCAGTCTTACACTGAAATGAAGATGGCACCCGGTCGAGCGTCCCGTGCTTCCTACTGCCGCAATCTTCTGACCTTTTGTGACTGACTGACCTGTTGACACATACAGTGCAGATGCATGCATATATATCGTATATAATCCGCTTCCATGATCGATCATTATATAATTGCCCATAGTAGGGCTATATCCTGCGCCGACAACATCTCCGTCGTATGCGGCAAGTATCGGAGATCCGCCCGGAGCTGCCATATCCACTCCATTATGGAACTGCTTGATTCCAAGGATAGGATGTATTCTCTCTCCATAATCATCTGATATCCTTGTATATGACGGGCACGGCCAAGTAAACATTCCACCGTTATACTGCCTTGCATTATCCTGCGCAAGCTTTGCTTTCTCTTCCGCGACAGCTTTCTCCATTGCCTGTATCTCAGAATTTTCAGCTGCAATCGATGCCTCATATTCCTTGATCGCTGCTTCCTTATCTGTGATATCTGCTGTCATATCCCCGACCTGTGCCTGTTTCTCATTCATCAGGTCATTCATATTTGCCTGCTCTGTCTCAGCAGCTTTCTTGGCTTCGTCGATTACGTTCTTTTCTTCTTTAAGCTCATCGCGGCATTTTTCAACATATGTCGTCTGCTCAGCGTATTCTTGTAATTTATTTCTATCATATGCTGAAAGCTTTTCAATATAATCCGCCTTATTCAGCACATCACCAAAGCTGGCTGAAGATGTCAGCACATCCAAATAAGTACTATTTCCCTTTTCATACATGAAGCGTATACGTTTCTTCATGTCTTCGTACTGTTTTTTCTGTACTGCCTCAGCTTCTTTAAGATCTGTCTCAGACTGTTCTATCGCTTTTTCTTTTTCGGAAATAAGATCATTATATTTACTGATCTTATCCTGCATCTCATCCAGATTTGAATCGAGTTTTGTGATATAAGCATTAAGGTCATCGCGGGATGACTCAAGCTGCTTCTTAAGTGCCTTAACATCAGTCAGACCAGACTGCAGAGATTTCACCTGATTCTTTGCATCACTTATCTGTGATTCCTTTTGTTTTATCGAATCATTTGTCAGCTCAGCACTTACTCCGAGAGGTACAGATGCCGACATGATCACGGAACAAAGAACTATGCACAATAATTGTTTCCGTTTTCTGCCGAATCTCATTGATCACTAAACCCTCAAATGCTTATGGACTGTTACAAAACTTCCGATAAAACCTATTCCGATACCTGTAAGAAGTGATACGGGTACCAAAATATCCATTACCTGACTGATACTCAGGAACTGCAGAAGTTTTGACAAAGTCGCAAACCTATCTGTCATATACCTGATCGCAAGTCCGTATAGATAATAGATCTCGACAAGCGGGATCGCTGCACCTATAAGACCGATAAGCATACCTTCTACAACAAACGGTGATCTCACAAAAAAGTCTGTGGCACCGATATATTTCATTATATTGATCTCTTCAGATCTGACTGAGATTCCGACATTTACCGTATTGCTTATAAGGAAAATCGAAACCGCCAGCAGTATCACTATGATTCCTATTGAAACATATGCCACAAGTGCATTGACACCTGTAAGCGTAGTTGCTGTCATTTCCGACTGATTAACCTGACGCACGCCTTGTATCGATTCAAGATATGTTACAAGTTTGCCCTGTTGTGACACATCCTTCATGTATATCTGAAGACTTGAATCTCCTTCTAGCGGATTCTCAGTAAAACCATCCTGATACTCTCCGAGATATTCGCTCTTAAAGCCTTCCCATGCTTCTTCATCAGATACAAAGACGACCTTATCAACTTCCGGTTCACTTGTGATCTTGTTCCCGATGTCCTTGATCTGATCATCAGTAACGCCTTCATTAAAGAAAACTGTAACGGATACTCCCTTTTCGGCAGTCTTTATCATGTACTGGAAATTCGCGATCAGTGAATAAAATATACCGAAAAGAAACAGGCATGATGCTATCGTAGCTATGGAAGCCAATGTAAACGATTTATTTCTGAATGCATTTTTGAATCCTTGACGGATTGTGTAAAAGAATGAACTAATCCTCATCTATGTACTCTCCGTTCTCCTCATCGTACAGTATCACGCCTTTCTTAAGGGTGACAACTCGTTTCTGCATCGCATTTACGATATCCTTGTTATGCGTTACAACTATTACTGTCGTGCCTTGCTCGTTTATCTTCTCAAGCAATTTCATTATCTCCCAGGAATACCTTGGGTCAAGATTGCCCGTCGGTTCATCTGCCAATAATATGTCCGGTTTATTGATGATCGCTCTCGCCAGAGCTACACGCTGCTGTTCGCCCCCGGACAGCTCTTTGGGATTCTGCTTATATTTTCCTGCAAGTCCAACTGTTGCAAGAACGCTTGGAACATTTCTCCGTATCTCTTTGCGAGGTGTCTGCACGATATACTGAGCAAATGCAACATTCTCATAAACGTTTCGGTCTTCAAGAAGTCGGAAATCCTGAAACACTATACCGATATTCCTTCTAAACTTCGGTATCATCCTGTGTTTTATCCTGTTAAGATCATACCCCATCACAGTGACTTCTCCCTCGGTCGGCACAAGTTCGCGCATAAGGAGCTTTATCAGCGTCGATTTTCCTGATCCGCTGTCTCCGACGACAAATACGAATTCGCCCTTGTTGATATGAAGAGACACGTTACTGAGAGCAGTCTGAACCGATCCGCTTGACTGATATGACTTGCTCACGTTCTTAAGCGTGATTATCTCGTCACCATTCTGAATCGATTTTCCACGACGATGTTTTCTTTTAACTGAATCTGATGGCATTTACACACTCCTGTAATAATATTTACTGTCTGTTGCATTATCAGTAATCAAATTTTTCCATATACTTCATATACTTCACAACCATGAGTGCAATCTTGAATGTGATCGCATCATCAAATACCCGCAGGTCAAGTCCCGTACTCTTCTGAAGCTTATCAAGTCTGTACACAAGCGTATTTCTATGGATGAAGAGCTGTCTTGATGTCTCGGATACATTCAAGCTGTTTTCGAAGAATTTGTTGATCGTGGTGAGTGTTTCCTCATCAAATTCATCCGGGCTCTTACTTTTGAATATCTCCTTGATAAACATCTTGCATAGCGGTATTGGAAGCTGATAGATAAGACGACCGATTCCCAAAGCACTGTACGCGATCACATTTCTTTCATCAAAGAATATCTTGCCCACATCAAGTGCCATCTTTGCTTCTTTATATGATCTGCTTACCTCTTTTATCTCATTTACTACAGTTCCATAAGCCACACGGACATCATGCATACCCTCATTTTTCAGGTTTTCGACTATCTCGTGTGCAGCATCGCTAAGTTCCCTATAGCAATCGCTTTCTTCAAGTTCTTTAACTACGATCACGTTATTCTCATCAACAGCTGTCGCGAAATCGCTGCTTCCGCTGCCAAGGAACGCCCTGACAATCTCAAGAACATTACTGTCCTTGATCGCTGCTGTCTCAATTATCATGACGACACGTTTCGCATCTGTCTGAATATGCAGCTTCTTAGCACGACTGTAAATGTCGACCAAAAGAAGATTATCAAGAAGCAGGTTCTTAATGAAATTATCCTTATCAAATCTCTCTTTATACGCCACCAGAAGATTCTGTATCTGAAAAGCAGCCATCTTACCGATCATGTATACATCTTCGCCTACACCACCCGTTATAAGGATATATTCAAGCTGCTGCTCATCATATATCTTGAAATACTGATATCCCTGAATCTCCTGTGAATCCGCCGGCGAAGACGCGAACTCTTCTGCAGCTCTTCCGCAATTTTCCATTCCATCGATAGTAGTCGATACGACTTTTCCATCCGAGTCCATTACGCACAGATCTACACGTGCTATCGACTTCAGCCCGTCTATCGTATTCTGTAAAATCTGATTTGAAATCATTTAACCCCTCTCCTTTATACATTATAGACAAAAAGAAGCCCCCGCAACATTTTTGTCACATTTTCACATATGCTTTATATTCTAATATAAAATAACGGAAAAATCCATAGCTTACGATTGTTTTTTTGTGTATTTTTATTGTTTTCCCTTTTGTGAAGAATGTACAAAAAAGCACCCGACTCTCAATAGCACAAGTCAGGTGTCCTTCTGTCCATTTTTTTTGCTGCTGTATCTATGTACTTTTTTTGAAAAAAATACTTTTTTGAATCTGCTTCTGATTCCCGGAAACAGCCTGTTATCTTTAATGATTATCTGCATATCCGATGGCATCCCAAGCCATATTGCAGCATTGACCATATTGTCAGACTCTTGAAGCCACGTCAGCTGCTTCTCTATGTCCATTCTGGCAATCACTATCGACGGTGATACAGAATTGATCTCATTGATACTAGACTTTATCTCTTCAGTCTCAGTTCCGGCCAGTGCTGATCCCGCTACCATGATCCCTGGCTGCATCTGTCTAAGTGTTGCCCTGAGATACTCAATCTCTTCATCGTTGTCAGAAAGGAGAAATACTGACTTGTGATCATGTTCCACGATATGGAGCAGGTCACGCAGAAATTCGCGGTTTTCGACCTCCCTATACCTGCCGCCGCCTGACACGCCTGCCGCTTCCAGTATATCAAGACTTGCCCATTGGATCAGACCAACGGACTCTATCCATTTCCTTAGTGTTTCATCTTTCCCGGCTTTAGTAAGTATCGCATGATCCGCGTACAATACAACATCGAGAATACCATTGTCGAGAAACTGTCTTGCCATATCTACCGATTCTCTCTTGGTATGATCATTCAGTTCCAATCCTAAGATATTGACTTTCTGCATACCGTAAGCCTTTCCGAATCTTTGATAATGATGCGATCTTTAACACTATATGTAAGTATGTAAATGATGTATTCTACAGCATCATAACAATAGACAGTATATCAAAACGATGATATAATAACAATATACGTAGCAAAGGAGGTGCATATCATGGATATAGCAGGTCTCTCAACTCAGATGTCTTCAAATCGAATGAACAACGAGGTCGGAGTCGCGATGTTAAGCAAGACTCTCGATCAGAACCAGAATGCCGGGAATGCATTAGTAAGTATGATAGACAGTGCCTCTATGGAACGTGCAGTCAATCCTGCCGTTGGCAGCAACTTTGACATTCGTTGCTGATATAATTACTATGCAATTATCTGCAGCAGACATATATATATAACACATATGACAACTGAGATGACCAGCGGGACAGACACGAGATGTGCCTGTCCTTTTATATTGCCCTTTATCGAAACCGCTAGCATCGGTTCTCTATTTTCATTTTTCGCAATGCGTACAAGGACACAGCCCGCCAGTGCAGTCGATATTAGCGCCAAAACCATATAGACTGCTATCATGATCATCATATCATCATTCGATGCGATGCTGCTTGTAAATACATCAGGCATCATGCTGTCAGCTACATACATTAGTATGACCTCTGACGAATTAAACACAACATGGAATAATACAGAACTCCATATGCTCCCTGTTGCATCAACGAGAAGCGCAAGTCCGATCCCTATAACAAATGCATATGCTGACTGATTGAGATTCAGATGCATCAGTCCGAAAAGAAGTGCAGACAAGATTACCGGCCATATTCCCGCCTGTGTTCGTCTGTATGAATGAAAGATGATTCCTCTGAAAACAAATTCCTCACAAACCGGAGCAAATACACCTATGAGAAGCAGCATAAGCGGAAATGGCACATTCAATATCTCCGGTGTCATCTCTGCTACAGTATTATCCGTATACAGCATCGTAACTGCATTTACAAGAGTAATGAGTGGTGAAAGCAACATCATGAACAGTACTATGAAAAACGCTGTTGAAACCTTGATCCTGTGAAATCCGATAATCCTGTTAATACCAGATTTACATGATACACAGTACGGAATCATAAAAAACAGAGTAGGAATCACGATTATCCCTTCGCTGACAAGCGAATTACTCACCATGCCAAGACTGTCTAAGACTCCTATCGCAAGCAATGCAAATATAGATATAAAATGAACTATTATTATCGTCAGAAAAAGCCTGTTAGCATTCTTAGCTTTCATTCACCCTCCTGATACAGGTATCTGTGATCTCCACTTTATGCTCTTTATAGAGGCGTCCGGCTGCGCGCTTGAACTGATTTTTGCTCATTCCTGTCTCTCTGCGGATAACTGCAGGATCTGCCTTATCAGAAAACGGGAGCACCCCTGCAAAACTTTCAATTATCTCAAGCAGTTTTGCTGCGTCATCGTCCATCTGAATATATGATTTCTCACGAACTGACAGATCGAGCTTCCCGTCTTCCTTAACATTGGTCACACGTGCCTGTACTGTGTCTCCTGTATGAAGTTCGCCATACATTTCTTTCCTTGGAATAAGCCCGGAATAGATATCATCTACTGCGACAAACGCGCCAAAATTATCACTTATTTCGTATAACGTTCCCGTTACAGCATCATCTTTTTTATATGGGCTGTCCGTGCGCAGACATTCATACACATTCATGGTAGCGCAAAGTCTGCCACTCTTGTCCACGTATACAGCAACCAGACATTCATCTCCCGGTTTTATTTTTCCTGTCTGCTCTTTGAATGGGAGCATCAGATCCTTTTCAAGCCCCCAGTCAAGAAATGCACCCGGCTTGGCGATCTCCTTGACCCGCATCCTTGCTATCTCTCCGGCTGCCGCTCTTGGACGGTTCGTCGTAGCTATCAAACGATCTTCTGAGTCACGGTAAATAAAAACTTCTATCTCGTCACCAAGCACAGTGCCTTCCGGAATCTGTTTCTTTGGCAGCAGTACCCGTTCTTCCGAATCGCTGTCATCTTCCGGATCCGCAAGATATATTCCGAATTCCACAGATTTTACTACCTTAAGTTTTTGTACTTTCCCGATTTCTATCATGTTTTCTTCCCTTTGTGGTAAGCCACATCATAACACAATTGCTGCTTTTGACGTCCTCATTCATTATATCATTTTGTGCGGAACTCAACTGTGCAAAATGAATCTCCATTATCTGCCTTGAGACAGATAGTATACTTGTCTTCTTCCGATGTAACCACAGGCATCATCACATCATCAAGTTTCGCTGACATCCGGTAATCCGCTCTCATCTGATACACCGTCTTATCCTTTGGTACAAAGTCAAGTGCCATCTTCACATACTGTCCGTTATTAACATGATCGTTTGTATCAAGATGATGCTGCTTTACGATTATCGGTTCCATAGTCGTTCCGCCTTCAGGTACTTTTATCTTCCGCGATTCACATTCCATCGGATATCTTTCGCATAACTTAAATTTATCAAGAATGTCCTGCGGGATTCGGGCAGGCATACCTTTTTTCATATCCATGAATACCCATATAGAATTTGCATATGAAAGAACTTCACCGTCCTCTGTTTCCATAAGAAAATTTCTGTATCCCAGGAAGCCTTTCCATTCATATGGAATCGTAGATGTCCTGATCTTCTCTCCCACTGAAGGATATCTGTTGATCACGACCTGCCACGATGAAAGCAGCCAGGCATACTGGAGGTTCATCATATACTCTATACCGATTCCAAGATCTTCTGTCTGAAATGTCGCCACATCCTGATAGTAATCGAGAAGCGATTCCATTGTAAGTTTTCTGTCAGTTCCAACTTCACTATATCTTATTCTTCCATCTGCAGTATACATAGCGTACTCCTTGTTATAAAAAAAGCTTCCCTAGAATTGTTCATTCCGGGAAGCTGTAACTGGGCTAGCAGGATTCGAACCTGCACAATGACGGAGTCAGAGTCCGTTGCCTTACCATTTGGCTATAGCCCATCAACAATTTTCGATTATACAGTATCGCGCCAGGTTTGGCAAGAAGTTTTTGCAATGCATATGCAAAAGTCCAAAAGTTGTCTAAAGTTATCCAATGCATACAGGGACGCATTAGATAACTTTAGCCACGCCTGATCAGATAATGAATCTACCGCGTTGTTCGCAATATCACACGTCAAACATCAGATCGCCATATGTGGGTATCGGCCATATCTTCTTATCGACCATCATCTCTAATTCATCTGCCGGCTTCCTGAGTTTTTCCATAGCAGTGTTGACTTTATCTTTGTAGTAAAATGCCTGTTTTCTCTGATCCTTTATCGAAGATGCTTTTTTCTCTTCAGTGCGAAGTTCTTTAAGAGACTTCTGCATACTCACAAGCCTTGTTGAGACTTCATGCAGCTGCTCTGATTCAACAGAAGCATCTCCGCCTGCTGCCTTTACTGAATTGACCGTATCGGCAAGCATCCTGCTGTATTTTATCACAGCCGGAATGATCTGTTTTCCAGCCATTTCTATCATCGTAAGAGCTTCGATATTGATGCTCTTCGCGTATGTCTCATAAATTATCTCCTGTCTCGACTCAAGTTCTTTTCTTGTAAATATGCCAAACTTCTCATACATTTTGACCGCCGCATCCGTGGTGAGTGCATCTGCCGCTTCTATGCTTGACCTTATGTTAGGAAGACCTCTTCTCTCCGCTTCCTTAACCCATGCATCAGAATACCCGTCGCCATTAAAGATTATCCTCTGATGTTCCGCGAGATTCTTTTTTATAAGATCATGTACGGCAAGTTCAAAATCATCTGCTTTTTCAAGTTCATCTGCCGCTTCGCAAAAAGCTTCTGCCACAATAGTATCAAGCGCGGTATTAGGGCTCGCCATTGAATCTGCTGATCCAACACTTCTAAACTCAAATCTGTTACCGGTAAATGCAAAAGGTGATGTCCTGTTGCGATCTGTCGCATCTTTTTCAAAATCAGGCAGCGTCTTCACACCTGTCATTAACATTCCGCCCTTTTTAACATTTCGTGCCGCACCGGTCTCGACAAGTTGCTTTACCACGTCCTCAAGCTGTTCGCCAAGGAATATCGACATGATCGCAGGCGGTGCCTCATTTGCCCCAAGTCTGTGGTCATTACCAACATCTGCCGCCGACTGTCTTAAGATGTCCGCATGCACATCTACTGCTTTGATTATGCATGAAAGTACAAGAAGGAACTGTATATTCTCATTTGGCGTGTCTCCGGGTTCAAGAAGATTCACACCGTTATCTGTATTGATCGACCAGTTATCATGTTTGCCCGAACCATTTACACCTGCATAAGGTTTTTCATTTAACAGACAATACAGATTGTGCTTATAAGCGACCCTCTTCATTGTCTCCATTACAAGCTGGTTATGATCTGAAGCGATATTTGCCGTCTCATATATAGGAGCAAGCTCATGCTGAGCAGGCGCGACTTCATTATGCTGTGTTTTAGCTGTAACTCCAAGCTTCCATAATTCCGTATTCAGATCTTTCATGAACACGCCTACACGCTCTTTGATAACACCGAAATAATGATCTTCCATTTCCTGACCCTTAGGTGCCGGTGCGCCAAAGAGTGTACGCCCTGCGAACATAAGATCCGGACGTTTCAGATAAAGATCTCTGTCAACAAGAAAATATTCCTGTTCAGGTCCTACTGACGGAGTGACCTTTGTTGCTTCTGTATTTCCGAAAAGTCTGACGATACGAAGAGCCTGATCGCTAAGAGCTTCCATTGATCTAAGAAGCGGTGTCTTCTTGTCAAGAGCCTCACCTGTATAGGAGCAGAATGCCGTGGGGATACATAATATCGTTCCGCAGGAAGATTCTTTAAGAAACGCAGGAGATGTGATATCCCATGCCGTATAACCTCTTGCCTCAAATGTCGCACGCAGTCCGCCCGATGGGAATGACGATGCATCCGGTTCTCCCTTTATAAGTTCTTTTCCTGAAAATTCAGTAAGCATCCTTCCTTCTTCATCCGGATGCGTAATGAACGCGTCATGTTTCTCTGCAGTTATTCCTGTAAGAGGCTGGAACCAGTGAGTGTAGTGTGTTGCTCCATTCTCGACAGCCCAGTCTTTCATCGCTTTTGCGATAACGTTGGCTGACGGCATTGAAAGCTCTCCACCTTTATCCATCACACTGACAAGCTCTTTGTACACATTCCTTGGAAGGCGCTCTCTCATTTTCTCAAGTGTGAAAACGTTACTGCCAAAGATCTTTTCTACATCGATTCTTTCGCTCATGCCCGTTCCTTTCGCTGCCTGTTACTAAACGTCATCAAAAATATCTCTGCTGCTATGTATGAATCTTTACTTAAGCAACAGAGATATTGTACATCATTTTTTTGCTGTAATACAGATGCAATTTTATGATGCAAGTGTCAAAAGTCATTCTGCGTTTATGTTTGCATGAAAATCAGAACGACTTTATGACGTAGCATCATAACATTGTTATACCTCAAACATAAGATCCCCGTATGTCGGAAGCGGCCATATCTTTTTATCTATGATCATCTCAAGTTCATCTGCCGGTGCGCGGAGTTCCTGCATGCAGCCGATAAGCTTGTCTTTGTAGTAGAATGCCTGCTTCTTAGGATCTTCAACCTCAGACGCTTTCTTATCCTCGATACGAAGCTTTTCGAGTGCCTTCTGCATCTTTCCGAGGAGTTCACTTACCTTCTTTAGCTGTTCCTTTTCAATTGATGCATCACCGCCTGCAGCCTTTACTGAATTTATCGTATCTGCAAGTTCTTTGCTGTATTCGATGACTGCCGGGATTATCTGCTTTCCTGCCATTCCTATCATCGTAAGAGCTTCGATATTGATACTCTTTGCATATGTTTCATAAATGATCTCTTCGCGTGAGACAAGCTCTGTCTTCGTAAATATACCGAATTTCTCGAACAGCTTTACTGCCTTCTTTGTTGTAAGAGATGATGCGGCTTCGATACTTGATTTGATATTAGGAAGACCACGTTTTTCAGCTTCTGCGATCCATTCATCGGAATACCCGTTACCGTTGAAGATCACTCTCTGATGTTCCGTTAGATTCTTCTTGATCATGTCATGTACGGATTTTTCGAAATTCTTTGATTTTTCAAGTTCATCAGCAGCTTCGCAAAATGCTTCAGCCACGATAGCGTTCAGTGTTGTATTCGGACTTGCGATAGAATCCGCTGAGCCGACCATTCTGAATTCGAACTTATTTCCCGTAAATGCAAATGGTGATGTTCTGTTACGGTCTGTCGCATCCTTTTCGAAGTCAGGGAGGGTCTTTACGCCTGTCATAAGTATTCCGCCCTTCTTGACATTCTTTGCAGAGCCTGTCTCAACAAGCTGATTCACAACATCTTCAAGCTGTTCGCCAAGGAATATCGAAATGATAGCCGGCGGCGCTTCATTTGCCCCAAGTCTGTGATCATTTCCGACATCTGATGCAGACTGTCTCAGAAGATCTGCATGTGTATCTACTGCCTTGATGATACATGAGAGAACAAGCAGAAATTGAATATTCTTGTTTGGCGTGTCGCCGGGTTCAAGAAGATTTACCCCATTATCCGTATTGATCGACCAGTTATCATGCTTGCCTGAACCGTTAACTCCGGCATATGGTTTCTCATGAAGCAGGCATCTCATATCATGTCTGCATGCTACTCTCTTCATTGTCTCCATGACGAGCTGATTATGGTCAGAAGCGATATTTGCAGTCTCGTAAATAGGAGCGAGCTCGTGCTGAGCCGGAGCAACCTCGTTATGCTGTGTCTTCGCTGTTACGCCAAGCTTCCAAAGTTCGACATTAAGATCTTTCATAAAGGATCCTACGCGCTCTTTGATAACGCCAAAATAATGATCTTCCATTTCCTGACCCTTAGGTGCAGGTGCACCAAAGAGTGTACGTCCTGCAAACATAAGATCCGGGCGCTGCATATAGAGATCTTTATCTACAAGAAAATACTCCTGCTCAGGTCCTACAGATGCCGTCACCTTTGTTGCTTCCTTATTTCCAAAAAGTCTTACGATCCTGATAGCCTGATCGCTGAGTGCTTCCATTGAGCGAAGGAGCGGTGTCTTCTTATCAAGTGCTTCACCCTTGTATGAACAAAATGCTGTAGGTATGCAAAGGATCACGCCGCATGATGATTCCTTAAGAAATGCAGGTGATGTGATATCCCAAGTCGTATATCCTCTCGCTTCAAAAGTCGCGCGAAGACCTCCTGAAGGGAATGATGACGCATCCGGTTCACCTTTTATGAGTTCCTTCCCGGAAAACTCTGTAAACATACGTCCTTCATCATCAGGATGCGTAATGAAAGCGTCATGTTTCTCGGCAGTGATACCTGTAAGAGGCTGAAACCAATGCGTATAATGTGTGGCACCATTTTCCACAGCCCAATCCTTCATCGCTTTGGCAATGACATTAGCCGACGGCATTGAAAGTTCTCCGCCCTTTTCCATTACATTCACGAGTTCTTTGTAAACATTTCTTGGAAGACGCTCACGCATCTTCTCAAGCGTAAATACATTTTTCCCAAACAACTCTTCGATATTGATCTTTTCGCTCATGTTCTCTTCCTCTCTTTCTGACTTTGGCACTCAGTATCTACGAAAAAAAAAAGGCGTCACCACTATCAGTGGGAACGTCTTCGTTCGTCATAAATTTTATTATGGTCTCTCGACCTTTTCTTAAAGATAGTCTACATGGAAATAAAAATCAAGGCTGCCAGACTCATTTCTCCGTTTTTTCAAAATACAGCATGCTATTACCATCAAAAGCTGAACAAAATGTATAAATTGTGCATTATGATGTGCTTTTAGTCTTGTATCGCGCACATATCGTGCAATCTATGTTCTAGCCTATTGCCTCTGTATTACGCACACGCATTATATCGTATACGTCTGCTTTTCCTGATACATTGATCTTCATTCGTTCCTGCGCATGAGGGCAGCTGTCAGCTTCTTCGCCCTCTTCTGTATACATTGCTTCGACCTTCACGTCTACATTTCTGCCATCCGGTTTCATGATCTCTATCGTATCACCTACAGAGAATTTATTTCTCTGCATAAAGTGGGCAAGCCCATTTTCATCGATCGATTCGATAATCCCCAAATATGTATACTCATTTATGTATGTATTACTGTCATATATCTGTGAATCCGTTCCCGGCTTTCCAAAATAAAATCCCGTAGTATACTCACGATATGTGCACTTCGCGATCTCATCCTTGAACCATTCCATGTGCGCTCTATATTCTTCTTCGGATCTCATGCACATGTCTATGGCTATCCTGTATGTTCTTGCAACGACTGCAACATACAATGCAGTCTTCATCCTTCCCTCTATCTTGAAACTGTTGATACCTGCGTCAATAAGCTCCGGGATATGTTCTATCATGCAGAGGTCTCTTGAATTAAAGATGTATGTTCCCCTCTCATTTTCAAAAACCGGAAAATACTGCCCCGGACGTTTCTCTTCCATCAGCGTATACTGCCATCTGCACGGGTGTGTGCACGCGCCATGATTTGCATCACGTCCTGCCATGAAATTGCTGAGAAGACATCTGCCTGAATACGAGATGCACATAGCACCATGTACAAATGCTTCTATCTCCATGTCATCAGGGATATGCGTCCTTATATCCTTTATCTCCGCAAGTGAAAGTTCGCGCGCACAGACTACGCGTTTCGCGCCAAGCTTGTACCAGAAATCAAAAGTCCCATAATTCGTATTGTTGGCCTGCGTAGAAACATGTCTGTCTATCTCAGGGCATATCTCCGCGGCCATCGTGAATATCGCCGGATCAGCGATTATCAGTGCATCCGGTCTTAATCCCTTAAGTTCTTCAAGATATGTACGCACGCCGTCCAGATCGTAATTATGCGCAAGGATATTGACAGTCACATGAACTCTTACGCCATGCTCATGTGCAAACTTTATACCCTCGGCCATATCATCGTGATCAAAATTTCTTGCTCTCGCGCGGAGCCCAAAAGCTTCTCCGCCTATATATACCGCATCTGCGCCAAACATTACAGCTTCCTTTAAGACTTCAAGGCTGCTTGCCGGGATCAGAAGCTCAGGTTTTTTTCTCACTACATCTTTGCCCATCGTTACCATCTTTCTATCACATGTCATATTTATATCTGTCATACATATGCTGCTTATACTGCCTTGATGCTGACCGCTGCGCCATCTCCGAGCTGAAGTATGACCGTTGTCAGTTCCTTGTCGTGTGTAAGTGCATAAAGATATTCGCGCATCCGCGAATGTATCGTCCTATTTCTTCTCTCTACGATAAAACGTGATTCTATCACGTCGCCATCCTGAAGGACGTTATCTGTCAGCAGCATTCCGTTATCAGGCATAAGTCTTTTTATCTCAGGCAGGAAGTTTATATACTGCCCTTTTGCCGCATCCATGAAAATAAAATCGTATTTGTCTTTAAGTGTAGGAAGTATCTCTGCCGCGTCACCTTCCAGAAGCGTTATCTCGCCCTCACGGTCAAATCTGTGAAAATTTTCTTTTGCCGACTTTATCCTCACATCATAATTTTCGATCGTTGTAATGTGTGATCCTTTCGGCATATATTCGCTCATGAGTAGCGCAGAAAAACCAATGGCGCACCCTACTTCAAGGATTGATACAGGCTTTCTTTCGATCATCAGAAATCTGATCATCGTCTGCATCTGCGTCCTGATCACGGGGACATTGGTCTTATGTGCTTCCTTCTCCAGATCATCCAGCCAGTCCGGATTCTCAGGTCCAAAAGAATTTATGAATGATGTTATACGTTCATCTGTTATCATCGGTCACTCTGCGGCTCCGCCGGTCTCCTGTTCTGAAGATCCCTGACTGGTACCATCATCTACATAATATGTCTCACTCTCCGAAGCCGTTTCGTCTGTTCCACTCTCGCCCGCACCAGCTATTACTGCAAGCATCTGGTCTACGGTCATAGATGTATTAAGATCATATATACCTGCTGTTTCCATTTTATGATAACCAGAAAGTCTCTCCTGTATCATAAATAGCTTGTAATCTCTTATAAGCCCCTTGGATTCCAGCATTTTCCCTATATTTTTGGGTGACTCCCCGTCTTTTATCTCCACTGATATGATCTTGCCATCACCTGTCGTAACCGGTTCTTCTGTAAAAACGCGGTATCCATATCCATACGCAAGCAATGCTCCGCGATAGATCAGAATAACGACAAGTATCGCTACTACGATCTTGACTACCATATCAATCAGATTACCTGCTGTATCATGTTTGTTCATCTGTATCTCCTGCTGTCTGACTTTGTTCATTCTCATTCAGGTCGAAATCTATCCGGCTTACAACTATTCCACATGCTTCCTGCATAAGCCTGCACAATGCAAGTTCTGCTCCAAGAAATGAATCTACCAAAGGATTCCTGCGAAAATCATTATAATCCTGATTTGCATGGATCTTTTCTACTGCATCAAATAGATCCGACGAAGAATCAGAACTCTGTATCTCATAATTCTTTCTTCTAAAGAGATTGACTTTTTCATAAAGTTCCGGATCCTGTCTTATACGATCCCTCTGCCTGATATATTCATGATAAGTCGCCGAATTCCGTATATCTTCAGCCAAATGAGCTGATTCATTTCTGATATCTTCATCCGAAATCTCCGTCATAACAGCTGCTCCTTTATCAAACGTCAAGAATTATAGGAAGGATCATCGGTCTACGCTCAGTCTTCTTCCAGACATACTGTCCGAGCGCATCTCTCACTGTCTGCTTGATCTTGCCAAAGTCGGTCTGACCTTTATCTAGACATTGTTCTATCGCGTCGGTGGCAATAGATACTGCTTCGTCCATCATCTCGTCAGCTTCCTTCACATACACAAATCCGCGCGAATCGACATTAGGTCCGGATATCAAACTGTTTGATCCCTTATCTATAGCAAATGTAACGATAAGGATTCCGTCCTGTGCCAGATGCTGTCTGTCTCTGAGAACGGCATTCCCTACATCACCGACTCCAAGACCATCGACGAGTATCGCACCTACCGGAACTTTTCCGTTCACCTTGGCATCATTCTTATCAAGTTCAAGAACATCTCCTGAAGCAAGGATGAATATGTGCTTTGAATCATATCCAAGCCTCTTTGCAATGCTGGCCTGTGCTTTCAGGTGCTTGTATTCACCATGCACCGGTATGGCATACTTCGGCTTAACGAGCGTATATATAAGCTTGATCTCTTCCTGACACGGATGACCTGATACATGTACATCCTGGAAAATAACATCCGCGCCCTTCATAAGAAGCTCGTTTATTACATTAGTAACTGCCTTTTCATTTCCCGGAATAGGATTTGATGAAAATATGACTGTATCTCCAGGTCCTATCGATATCCTCTTATGCTGGTTCGATGCCATACGGTTTAGTGCAGCCATACTCTCACCCTGACTGCCTGTCGTGATTATGACTGTCCTGTTATCGGGATAATTCTTCAACTGATCGATATCAATGAGTGTATTCTCTGGAATCTTGATGCATTCAAGCTCCTGAGCTATAGAAATTATATTGACCATGCTGCGGCCTTCAACTACTACTTTACGACCAAACTTGTACGCAGTATTGATTATCTGCTGAACACGGTCTACATTTGATGCAAATGTAGTGATTATGATACGTGTATTCTTGTGTTCTTCAAATAACTCGTCAAACGTCTTCTCAAGTGTGCTCTCAGACGGCGTATATCCGGGACGTTCCGCATTTGTACTGTCGCACAGGAGTGCCAGTACACCTTTCTTTCCTATCTCTGCAAATCGCTGCAGATCTATCGAATCGCCAAACACCGGCGTATAGTCAACCTTAAAATCACCTGTATGTACAACTGTTCCTACCGGTGAATAGATTGCGAGCGCTGCTGCATCTACGATGCTGTGATTTGTCTTGATGAATTCAACTCTGAACTGTCCAAGATTGATCGACTGACCAAATTTTACGACCTTACGTCTTGTATTCTTAAGAAGCTCGTGTTCCTCAAGTTTCTTCTCTATTATTCCCATCGTAAGGCGTGTCGCGTATACAGGTACATTGAGTTCCTTAAGTACATACGGCAGTGCTCCGATATGATCTTCGTGTCCGTGTGTTATCACGAAACCTTTGACCTTGTCTTTATTGTCCTTAAGATAAGTTATATCCGGTATGACGAGATCTACACCGAGCATATCATCATCTGGAAATGAGAGACCGCAGTCTACTACGATGATACTGTCCTCATACTCAAAGGCAGTGATATTGAGCCCTATCTGCTCCAATCCACCAAGTGGGATTATCTTGAGCTTAGAGCCTGTTTCTTCCTGATTGTTCTTCAACTTACGATTTTCCTCCGTTTAATTTCCGACGGAGATGTTCACTGTGTAAGGTCTATATCCTCGTCCTCTAGTATCTCCGAGAACAGGCTGCCCACTGCATGCAGTTCTTCATCTTCCGTCACTGCTTCGTATACTGCCTGAGATTCTGTCGGCTCAGAGACATCCTTAAGTATCATAGCGTCTCCGTCCCCGTCCTCAGAATCTGTAACAAGTATATAATCAAATCCGCCGAGTCTCGTCTGTGCGAGTACATAAAACTCTACAGCCTCATCTCCGCCCGGATTAAAAGTTATCTTCTCCATAGTCAGCCTCCCGGCACACCTGCCGACATGATATACGCATTTACCCTATATTTCAGATACTATAACATCATATATATCAGCCTATACTGTCTGCTGTCTGACCTTTTGCCTTATTTGCACGATAATCAAGGTACCCCTGCAAAATAAGAGAAGCCGCGATCATATCAACATATTCTCCGCGATCTTCACGTCTTATGCCTGCTTCCATCATTGCCCTGTCAGCGGCAACCGTAGTAAGGCGCTCATCCCACATAGATATCGGTAGTCCAGTACGCCTTTCAAGTGCTTCCTTGAATTCTGTCGAAAGCTGTACACGTTCGCCTTCCGTATTATTCATGTTCTTCGGAAGACCTACCACTATCTCTTTAACATCATACTGCTGTATGAGTTCTTCGATCCTCGCATACGTCTTTCTGAGTTTATTCTCATCCTTCCGACGGATGATCTCAACACCCTGCGCTGTTATCTCAAGCGGGTCACTTATGGCAACACCCACCGTCTTCGAACCATAATCAAGTCCCATTATCCGCATAATATGATCTGCCGCCTCACTGCCATTTATTGCTCACGATATATTCCTTGAGCATCTCTTCAACAAGTTCATCTCTTTCGACCTTCATTATAAGGCTTCTGGCATTCTTGAAGCTCGTGATATATGTCGGATCTCCTGACATTATGTATCCTACGATCTGATTCACAGGATTATACCCCTTTTCTGTCAGCGCATGATACACATCTGCAAGTACTTCTTTCACCGATATTTCCGGTTCTGTCTCAACCTTAAAAAATTGTGTATTCCCCAGATCTTCTTTGTTTTCCATATTGGCCTTCCCATCCTCTTGCAAAGTCTTTGTCCATGCATTTCCTGCATAACACAGTACGACCAAAGCCGCATGGCGCCAGACTGCCTATTCTTTTTAATCTTACTATAACATTCTGCAAAAAACAATCTTTTCAAGGTAAAGTAGTCATTCTAAAGTACAATCCATCTTCTCTGTCTATAAGCATGCTTTCATTCACATATATCGTCAGATAATGACATGAAGGATATCATCTGCGAGAAAAACATCCAGCTTTCCTTTTATAAGCTGCCCCGGTAATGCCTTTCCTTCTTCTGCCGCACAGATAACATACTCCCTCGTATGCCCGATGCAATACTTCTTCCCACTAATGATCCTGTTTTCCTCAAACAGAATCTCAACGTTCTTCCCTATCTCTTCTTTGCGGTATGATAAAGACATACTATCACCCATGGATATCATATCAGCGCTACGCACGGAGCTCACGTTATGCGGGATCTGATCCGGCATTGTTGCAGCAGGTGTTCCTTCCCGTCTGGAATACTGAAATACATGCATCTCATAAAAATTCATGCTCTGAGCGAATTCTTTAGATGCGTTATAATCCTCTTCTGTCTCTCCCGGGAATCCCACTATAACATCGGTCGTTATCGCAGGATGAACGTATGCAGCGCGCAAAAGACGTACTCCCTGCGCGAATTCCTCCGTAGTATAATGACGGTTCATCCGCTTAAGGGTTCTGTTGCATCCAGACTGAAGTGCAAGATGAAAATGCGGGCATAACGCAGGCTGATCTGCTACGGCATTCACGAACTCAGGCGTTATAAGACGCGGTTCAAGGGAACCAAGTCTTATCCTTGTTATCCCCGTTTCATCTGCTATTCTGTCTATCAGGGAAATAAGAGACTCCCCCCAATACCGCTGTTCGCCTTTATCCATGCCATAAGAACTGATATGTATTCCTGTCAGAACTATCTCTCTGCATCCGGCTTTGCAGAGCCTTCCGGCTTCTTCGATTATATCATCCGCTTCTCTGCTTCTTATACGGCCACGTGCATATGGGATTATGCAATACGTGCAGAACTGATTGCATCCGTCCTGAATCTTAAGATACGATCTTGTATGCTCTCCTTTTTCCAAAAGCTGCATTGATTCAAATGAATGATCTTCGTCAATATCTTCAACGACTATCATCTGATCCTTGATCCCTTGTGCAAGCTGCTTCTCATACCGTTCAAGAATCTCGACAATATCTTTTTTTCTATTATTTCCAATGGCGATATCAACAGCCGGATCTGCCTTCAGCTGAGATAGTCCGGTCTGTACATAACATCCTGCCGCGACAACGATGGCTCCCGGATTAAGCTGACTGGCTCTGTGCAGCATCTGTCTGCTCTTCCTGTCTGCTATATTAGTCACCGAACAAGTATTTATGATATATACATCGGCTTTCTCGTCAAACGGTACAACTTTATATCCATTCTGTTGTAACATTTGCTCCATTCCATCCGTTTCATACCCATTCACTTTACATCCAAGGTTATGCAGTGCAACAGTTTTCATAGTATTCCTCATATTTTTTTGTATTGTTTTTTCATTGACTTTTAATCGGTGTATAAGTAATATGAACTAAGAAGGTTCAACAATTCAAGGAGGTAAATTACAATGAAAACAGTACAGATTTCTTTAAACTCTATCGATAAGGTAAAGTCTTTCGTAAACGATATCACAAAGTTTGATTATGATTTCGATCTTGTATCAGGCAGATACGTGATCGACGCAAAATCAATCATGGGTATCTTCAGCCTTGATCTTTCAAAGCCGATCGATCTTAATATCCATGCGGAAGGCAACTGCGATGATGTGATGGCTATTCTTAAGCCTTACATTATCTGATCATTCCCAAGTCGCTTCTAAGCGATCATGTAGACAAAAGATCTGAATGCCGCAGGATCCGGATTTCCGGATACCTGCGGTTTTTTTGCATTCAAGCCAGTTGCTGACCGCTATATGAATGTCAAAATGATAAGCGGATCATTTACTCCCAGCCTCTGATCACCATAAGCTCATTAGTATCTATAGCAGTCTTCACAAGCTCATCTATCTTCTCGTCAAGATTATGTTCATGCTTTTCTATAACATCGAGTCTCGGTTTCGTCACTGGATGCTTTGCGACAAATATCGTACAGCAGTCCTCATATGGCTGAATCGAAGTCTCATACGTATCTATCTGTTCTGACAGCCTTACTATATCCATCTTATCAAATGCTATAAGCGGTCTGAATACCGGAAGTGTGCAGACTGCATTTGTTACAAGAAGACTCTGTGTTGTCTGCGATGCGACCTGCCCGATACTCTCTCCTGTAACAAGAGCAAGACACTCGTTCTGCTTTGCAAGTGCTTCCGCGATACGCATCATATATCTGCGCATGATAATCGTAAGTTCGTCATGTTCGCATTTATCATAGATATATAACTGAATATCAGTAAAATTCACAATATGAAGGTATACGGGTCCTGAATATCTTGCGACCTTTGCTGCAAGATCGATGACTTTCTGCTTTGCCCTCTCGCTCGTATAAGGCGGTGCATTAAAATAGACTGCATCAAGTTTCACTCCTCGCTTTGCTACCATATATCCCGCAACAGGAGAATCTATGCCGCCCGAAAGAAGAAGCATAGCTTTGCCGCCTGTTCCCACCGGGAGACCCCCGGGTCCCGGAATGACCTCTGAATAGATATATATCTTATCTCTGACTTCGACATGAACCATTATCTCGGGATGATGTACATCAACCTTAAGCTCCGGATACGCATCAAGAAGTGCTCCGCCAAGTTCAGCGTTCATTTCCATCGATTCAACCGGATAGCTCTTTCTTGCACGTCTCGCTTCGACTTTAAATGTCTTATTTCTGTCCGGGTAAGCTTCTCCAAAGAACTTTACAACGACTTCTTTGAGTACGGAAAAATCAACTCTGTCTACTTCTACCATAGGGCAGAATCCCGACACGCCACATACACATTTAAGGCGTGATACCGCTTCATCAAAATCAAATTCTTCCTGCGCTTCCGCATAGATACGTCCGTCGGTCTTTCTGACTATAAATCTTCCGTCACACTGCTTTAACGAATATTTGATCTGCTGCACGAGCATATCTTCAAATATGTATCTGTTTGATCCTTTTACGCCTATCTCAGCGTATTTTATAAGAAATGCATGATAATCCATAGTGTACTCCTAAATGTTCTGCGTCTGCACTGTAACCGTACTGAACTGTAACTCTACTGTACTCTACTGTCTTGAATACTTTCTAAGCACCGGAACGATCTCACTGACCGCGCTTATAGTGTCTTTTATTTCCTCTTCTGTAGTAAATACCGACATGCTGAAACGCAGTGTCGAGTCGAGCAGTTCCTTCGGCGTTCCAATAGCCTTAAGCGTATCTGAGATATGCGGGCGGTTACTTGAACATGCGCTCCCTGAAGAGATGTAGATGCCCTTATCTTCCATCGCATGAAGAAATACTTCACTTCTTATGCCTTTTATCGAAGCACTGATGATATGAGGCGCGCTGTCTTTTCCCGTAAGTCCATTGATCGTTATATCCGGTATCTGCGTAAGTCCTTCTATCAGCTCGGCTTTAAGACTATACATACGCTCTCTGTCTTCATCAAGTGTCTTGTACATCTTTTCCGCTGCCATAGCCATCCCGTATATTCCGGCTGTATTTTCTGTACCGGAACGCATTCCCTTCTGTTGACCACCGCCAAAGATGATATTGTCGAGTTTCGTCTTATTATTGTGATATAAGAATCCGACCCCCTTAGGTCCATGTATCTTATGTGCACTGACCGACAGAAGATCTATGTTCTGCTTATGCGGATTTATGATTGCTTTCCCATACCCCTGAACCGCATCTACATGAAACACGCACTGTGGATTGATGCTCTTTATGAGCTTTCCTGCTTCATCTATCGGTGTAAGCGATCCAATCTCATTATTTGTATGCATAAGTGACACAAGTGTCGTATCCGGTGTCATCGCAGTTTTCAGGTCTTCCATCCTGATATGTCCATTTTCATCTACCGGAAGAAATGTGACCGTAAATCCGCAGCTTTCAAGATATTTCATCGTTTCAAGTATCGCAGGATGTTCGATCTCTGATGTTATGAGATGCTTCCCGCTTCTCGCATATGCTCTTGCTGTTCCGATAAGTGCAAGATTATCAGACTCTGTGCCGCCCGATGTAAAGATGATCTCCCTCTCATCGGCATGAAGCGTCTTCGCTATCATGCTCTTTGCATCACGAAGATAATTCTCAGCGACAACACCTTTATGATGCATACTTGAAGGATTACCATAATCCTCCGTCATTATCTGTTCCATCTTCCCCGCAACATCAGCAAAACATGCTGTTGTTGCCGAATTATCCAGATATATCTCTTTCATTTACTGCTCCTTGCCAAATCATATATTTGTCTGCCGATTTTCGATAACATCATATTCTAACTGTCGGCTTCAAGATCGTACATTATCCATGACATAACTGTCATTCCCGCTGTCTCCGTACGCAGGATACGTCTTCCCAGAGTTACCGGCTCTATTCCCGCTTCTAGTGCATCTTTTATCTCCTGATCCTCAAATCCACCCTCCGGACCTATAAACACTGCTACGCTCTGTCCGGATCTTATTCCGTCAATAAGCTCCCTTGTATGTCTCATTCCTTCGGCAAGCTCATACGGTATCAGTTTCACGTCCATCGCTGCCGCCATTCTCACAGCTTCTTTCATCGATACAGGTGTGTGTACTTCAGGTATCACTGCTCTCTTACTCTGTTTCGCTGCTGATTCTGATATCATCTGCCATCTGGCAGTCTTTGATTCTGCCTTTTTGTCATCGAGCTTTACTACGCATCTGTGTGCTGCTACAGGGACGATCTGATAAACTCCAAGCTCTACGCATTTCTGAATGACGAATTCCATCTTGTCGGCTTTGGGGAGCGCCTGAAAAAGGGTCACCTTCGCCGGAAGTTCGATCCCGTCTTCCTTTATGAAGCGAAGTTCACAGTTCACGTAGTCATCACTAAAATCCACTATACCGCAGCGATAATCCCTGCCGTCTATCCCATTGCTCACCGAAAGTTCATCGCCCGGCTTCATCCTGAGCACATTCTTTATGTGATTGACATCTTCTCCCGTTATCGTTATCTGTTTTCCGCAGATCTGCGACGGTTCGACGAAGAAATGATACATCTTGATATCCCCCATATGACTATAAGTGCGATAAACGCCCCAAGGCTGTCAATGCATACATCTCTGAAACTTGGGCTGCGCCCCGCACTCATGAACTGATGAAGTTCATCGGTGACAGCATAAGCGCTGCAGACTATCTGTGAAAGCCAGTATCCTGACCGCACCGTTTTCTCATACTGTGCAAATACAAAGAACCACGTGACCGCTAAAATCGCATATTCCGTTGCATGCGCGATCTTTCTCACAACATGGTCGATAGCTTTTGCTCTTTCGTATACCTGCTCATCAGACATATCCTGACCGCTGAAAATGTCAGCTATCCTTATGAACATACTGCTAACGTCTTCACTTGCACTGGCTGACTGTAACGCGGGCTGCGCGGAAAATGAAAAGATCACGCACATCCATACCACTGAAAGAAGCATTGTGATCACTCTCAGCGATATTATATTTTTTCTGGTTCTATCTTTCAAAGACTTCATCTATATCTTCCCACTATATATTACTTCTCATGGCTATTACATACACCGCTCATGTCGCTGCTGCCTAGAAGTTACATAAACCGCTAATATCATTGCTTCCCAGATGTTACATGCACCGCTCATGTCACTGCTTTCTAGCCGTAACGCAGCACCACTCACCCTGATGAGTCACTTCCACGACCTGCAAACCCGCCTTAGTGACTGCATCTCTTACAATCTGTTCCTTCTCAGCAAGTATTCCAGAAGTGATATAATATGCACCGTGCTTCATATGATTCACGACTTCCGGTGTCAGCATCACAAGAACCTCCGCCAGGATATTCGCAACTACAATATCATAACACTCATATCCCGCTTTGTCCTGTACATCTTTATCATCAATGATATTACCTATGATAAGTTCAAAACTTTCATCCTTTATATCATTTGCCGCCTTGTTCTCACTGACCGCATCTACCGCACATGGATCAAGATCAGTGCCGACCGCACTTCCGGCTCCATACATCATCGCAATTATCGCAAGAATTCCGCTTCCTGTTCCAACATCCAGAATTCTGTCCCCATTCTTTAGAAACTTACGGATCTGCCTGACGCAGAGCTGCGTCGTCTCATGCATACCTGTCCCAAAAGCCGTTCCCGGATCGATGTGAAGCACTTTCTTTCCTTCATCTTCCGGCTTTATCTCTTCCCAGGAAGGTGACACAACAAGATCATCTATATAAAACTGATGAAAATAATTCTTCCAGTTATTTATCCAATCAATATCCGCAGTCTCCTCACATGTGACCGTGCCATCGCCAACATTCACATACTGCTTCTCTTCTTTGATAACATCATCTATTCTTCGAAGAAGTTCCTCCTTAGAACATATATCCTTCCGATCAACGCCTGTATTATCTGCATCCGTTGATTCAATGCATGCAGATATGACCGATGCGGCTTCCGGGTGCAGAAGTGACTCGCCCATCTTAAGTTCACCATCCTCGCCGATCTCAACAAAGAAATTCAGATATGCTGTTCCGTCATCTTTCGGACCATCCGGAAGAATGTCGACAAACATCTGCTCCTTCTCTCTGGCAGTGAGCGGAACATTATCCTCGATCTGTGCGCCTTCCAGCCCAATATCACACATATCGCTCACCATGATATCTTCCGCTTCCGTCGTCGTCTTGATCCTGATCTTCAGCCACTTCATATCTTTCTCCCATCTATGCTTATCAGCGCAAAGCGGAGGATACCCCTTCCGGAATATCCTCCGCACATGATCACCAGAATTTCTTAGAACCCTTTTTAGAACCCGTACCCCCTGATGCCGCAGTAGCATTTTCAACACGACCTGCCGCATTGAGCGTATCACCGTTTTTCTCATCAAACTGCTTCAGGATATCTCTCGCTTCCTTTGAAAGATGATCCGGCACCTGCACAACAAGTGTGACATACTGATTGCCTCGTACCGCCCTATTTGAAAGAGACGGAACACCTTTGCCTTTAAGCCTGATCCGTGTATCAGTCGGAGTACCGGCTTTTACACTATATATTACTTTCCCGTCCACAGTGTCGATGACGATATCTCCTCCCAGTGCCGCTATCACAAACGATACCGGAACTGTCGAATATATATCCTCACCCTGTCTCTGGAAGATAGGATGTCTTTCTACCATTACCTCAACGAGCAGATCGCCTCTTGGACCACCATTGATCCCGGGTTCACCCTTTTCACGTATACGTACGCTCTGTCCGTTATCAATACCGGCAGGTATCGAGATCTGAATCTTCTTTCTTGATGATGTATAACCTGTTCCATGGCATACCGGGCATTTTTCCTTGATTATCTTGCCAGTTCCGCCGCAATCAGGACAAGTCTGTACATTTCTCACAGTCCCGAAAAATGACTGCTGTGTATATACTACCTGACCTTTACCGCCGCACTTAGGGCATGTCGTCGGCGATGTTCCGGGATTTGCACCAGTCCCATGGCATGTCGTACATTCATCCTTAAGAGTCATCTCTACCGTCTTATCAACGCCAAAGACCGCCTGTTCAAATGAAATGCTCACGCTAGTATGAAGGTTTGCGCCCTTCATCGGTCCATTGCTTCTGGCTCCTCTTTGCGCTCCGCCACCGGCTCCAAACAGATCTCCAAAAATATCACCGAATATGTCGCTGAAGTCCGTGCCATTAAAGTCAAAGCCACCGCCGCCCGGACCCGCTCCATCAAATGCAGCATGACCGTACTGATCATATTTTCTTCGCTTTTCAGGATCGCTCAGGACAGCGTATGCTTCTGAAGCTTCCTTGAATTTTCGTTCCGCATTGGCATCTCCGGGATTCATGTCCGGGTGGTATTTTTTTGCCAGCACTCTATATGCTTTTTTTATCGTGGCATCATCGGCATTTCTGTCGATACCCAGAACTTCATAATAGTCTCGTTTCTGCTCAGCCATCAGTACCTCATTTCCGCAATCACTGTAAATATCATAAGTCTATCAATCGGCCGCCCGCAATAATACGAACGGCCGATAGAAGATATAATATCGCAGTATCAGCAATAAATCAATAAATATCAGACTTCTCTGAAATCTCCGTCTACAACATCGTCGTTCTTTCCGCCGTTGTCAGATGATGCAGAATCATTACCGTTACCATTATCTGTACTGCCCTGTGCTCCTGAGAATCCGCCCATATCAGGACCTGCTCCGGCACCGCCTGCTGCTCCTGCGCCGCCATTTGCTTTTGCCTGCTCCTCATACATCTTTGTAAATACAGCCTGAGCATCTTTCTCAAGTTTCTCCTTGGCTGCCTTCAGATCATTTATCTGATCATCAGTCATTTCCTGATCCTTCGTCTTATCAAGCAGATCTCTTACAGCCTTGATATCGTCCTCAACTGTAGCTTTCTGAGATGCATCGACCTTATCTCCGACTTCACCAAGAGCCTTCTCTGTCTGGAATGCAAATGAATCAGCCTCATTGCGCACATCGATATTCTCTTTGCGCTTCTTATCCTGTGCCTCATATTCAGCTGCTTCCTTAACGGCCTTATCAATATCATTATCAGACATATTTGAGCTTGCTGTTATAGTGATATGCTGCTCTTTGCCTGTTCCAAGATCCTTCGCTGATACATTTACAATACCATTTGCATCGATATCAAATGTAACTTCGATCTGCGGTACTCCGCGCATTGCAGGCGGAATCCCATCAAGTCTGAACTGTCCGAGTGACTTATTATCCTTTGCGAACTGACGCTCACCCTGAAGGACGTTGATATCAACTGCTGTCTGATTATCCGCTGCGGTCGAGAATGTCTGACTCTTCTTTGTAGGAATAGTCGTATTACGGTCGATAAGCTTTGTAGCAATACCTCCCATAGTCTCTATTGAAAGCGAAAGCGGTGTTACATCAAGCAGAAGTATATCTCCTGTTCCTGCTTCACCAGAGAGCTTACCACCCTGTATAGAAGCACCTATAGCTACACACTCATCCGGGTTGAGGCTCTTGTTGGGCTCTTTACCTGTTATCTGCTTTACTTTATCCTGAACGGCAGGAACACGTGTAGAACCGCCGACAAGAAGAACTTTCGATATATCATTGAATGAAAGTCCGGCATCCTTCATTGCATTCTGTACCGGAACAGCTGTAGCATCAATAAGTTCGCTTACAAGCTCTTCAAACTTTGCGCGTGTAAGATTCATATCAAAATGCTTAGGTCCTTCAGCAGTAGCTGTGATGAACGGAAGGTTGATATTTGTTGTCGTAGAAGATGACAGTTCCTTCTTAGCCTTCTCTGCTGCTTCCTTAAGTCTCTGCATAGCCATCTTGTCGCCGGAAAGATCTACGCCTTCTTTATTCTTGAATTCGCTGATCATCCAGTTCATTACACGCTGATCAAAATCATCGCCGCCAAGATGTGTGTTACCGTTTGTTGCAAGAACTTCAATTACACCATCACCGATCTCAATGATCGAGACATCAAACGTGCCGCCGCCGAGATCATATACCATGATCTTCTGCTCTTTTTCATTATCAAGACCATATGCGAGCGCAGCAGCAGTAGGTTCGTTGATGATACGCTTTACATCCAGTCCTGCGATCTTTCCTGCGTCCTTTGTAGCCTGACGCTGTGCATCATTAAAATAAGCAGGAACTGTTATTACGGCTTCTGTGACCTTTTCTCCAAGATAGCTCTCTGCATCTTCCTTCAGCTTCTGAAGTATCATCGCTGAGATCTGCTGAGGTGAATACTTCTTGCCTTCTATCGTGCGGCCATTATCTGTACCCATATCTCTCTTGATCGAAGATACGGTATTCTCAGAATTCGTTACAGCCTGACGTTTTGCAGGTTCGCCGACAAGTCTCTCACCGTTCTTTGTAAACGCGACCACTGACGGCGTTGTCCTTGCGCCCTCTGTATTTGCTATAACTGTAGGTTTTCCACCTTCCATAACTGCTACGCAGCTGTTTGTAGTACCAAGATCGATACCAATAATCTTACTCATGATCATTTCCTCCTGAAGTTTATCTTTCTATTATTTTATGTTGGTTTCTTTTATTCATATATGTTATTTAACCACTGCGACCATACTGTGCCTGATCACAACATCGTGGTAAATATAACCTTTCTGTAATTCCTGCGCTACCGTTCCCGTCTCATATTCATCGCTGTCAACCTGCATCACTGCATTATGGAAATTAGGATCAAACGGCTTTCCTAACGCATCTATCGGTTTTACGCCCATCTTATCAAGCTCATCGGTCAACTGTTTGTATATCATCTGGATGCCCTTGACAAATGCTCCTTCTTTTTCTTCGTCCGGTACTGTCTGAATACCTCTTTCGAAGTTATCAACTATCGGGAGTATTTTCTCGATAACGCTTCTGGCTCCCGATTCAAACATGCTGTCTTTCTCTTTTTCAGTACGTTTGCGGAAATTTTCAAATTCAGCCATCTGACGCATCACCTTGTCATTCAGCTCGTCGATCTTTTCCTGTTTGGGATCCTTCTTCTCTTTTACCTCTTTATCAGAAGACTTGTTGTCTTTTTCTCCGGCGTCATTTTGTTTCTTGTCGTTGATATCGTCTTCATCATTATTTTTATTTTCAGTGTCCGGACAGCCTTCCGTATCATTACCCTTATCCTTATCTTTATCTTTATCTATATCTTTATCTATATCTTTCTTCTCGTTATTATCATCGCTGTGCTTACCAAATCTATCCTTATGACTCATTTTCCCGCCTTTCGCCGACTCATTTTCAAGATCTTTCAGGATCTCTTCCATTTCTTTTGTCGTATCTTCTTTTTTATCATTCATGCCGTTATTCCTTCTTTCAAATACCTTCAGCGCTATTTTTTCTCTTTATAAAGATCATCCAGCTGATGCATCATTGACTTGACCGTGCCTATGACCTTTCCATAATCCATACGTTTGGGTCCTATAATTCCGATTGTTCCCTTCATTCCTTCATGCAATTCATATGTAGCTGTTACGACGCTGCAGTCTTTCATACTGTCTATTGGAGATTCTTCTCCAATATATACCTGGATACCATTCGTACTATCTTCACCACTGTCATGCAGTGTCTCCTGTATCAGTTCATGAAGAGGCTGTTGATCTTCAAAAGTGCTTACGATCTTGCTTGCCTGCTGCTGATCGGCGAGTTCCGGATACTTGAATATATTCTTTGTACCACTCGTATATATCTTAAGATCATCGTCATTTTTTATCGCTTCAGCAACTGCATCTATTACATTGCCTACTATATCTCCGTGTATTCCTGCCTGCTGTTTCAGCGATGCTATCATGCCAAGATTGATCTGATCTATCGTAAGTCCCGTAAGGTGAGTATTAAGCAGGATATTCAGCTTTAAAACTGTCTCTTCGCTAAGCTCTTCTGCAACATCCAGGATCGTATTCTTTATGACATTTCCTTCACCGACTATCACGACAAGCAGATGATTTTCATCAACACGTGAAAGCTGAATGAACTTGAGTCTTGTTCCATGCTGCGGTGATGAGATCATAGCGGCATATTCTGTTGTATTGGCAAGTGTCTTTGCCGCCTGTTCAAGAAGCTTATCAAGCCTGTCTGACTTTTCAAGCAGTGTCTTGCTCAGATCTTCAACAGCTTTTTCCTTATCCGCAAGCATCTGATCTACATAGAAACGATATCCTTTATCTGAAGGGATTCTTCCGGCAGAAGTATGTGGCTGAACTATATATCCAAGTTCCTCAAGATCTGCCATCTCATTTCTTATCGTAGCTGAACTAAGGTTAAGATCCGTATATTTTGATATTGTCCTGCTGCCAACCGGCTCTCCTGTCTCAAGATAAGTTCTTATTATTGCCTGCAGGATCTGATATTTTCTGTCGTCCAGTTCCTTTTCTTTCATACCGTTTCCCCCGACGGCTTGCCTGCCGAATCAGATATCCTCTGATGATATTTATTAGCACTCGATAATCTTGAGTGCTAACACCTTCTTTACATAAGCTATCACTTTCAAATAGCATTGTCAACTGCGAAATTATAAAATAAGTATAAAAATCCCGCAGAATTGGTATCCTGCGGGATCTGTCATTTTTAAATATTTTCCGGTATCATATTCAGGTCAAATCAAACTCTGTCAGATTCCGAAGCTTCCTGTAACATTGCCATTGATCACATAATATACTGTGCTCTCTTCTGTCTTTACATAAAGCTCAACTGCCTTGAAATCTTCCGGCTTCTTATGAAGATCGAACTGCCATACATCTCTTGCGATCTTAACAAGATCTTCCTGCATATATGATTTTCCATCGAACTGTATGTTAAGCTCAGTCTTGACGTTCTTGATCTCGGCTTTTTCTACTGCCTTAACTACCGTCTTCTTTGCGCCTGCTGCCTTAGCTGTTACAGTCTTCTTAACTGCTGCAGTCTTCTTGACTGCTGCCTTCTTGACTGCTGCGCTCTTCTTGACTGCTGCTTTCTTGACTTCTTCTGACTTAGCCTTTACAACCTTCTTAACCTGTTCTGTCTTCACTTCTGCTGCTTTCTTAAGCTCTTCGCTCTTCTGTTCTGCCATCTTTCCCACCTTTACCTTTTCTGTAGCTGCTACCTTGGCCGCACCGTGTACTAAGCTACCTGTTGTCTTTACCACTTTTTTTTCGATATCTTTTATCGCATTGTCAGCTTTTTTGCTTTCCTGCTTTATCTTCGATTCGACAAGCTTCTTAGCTGACGTTGCTTCCTCGGCTTTCGCCTTAGTATTATCCGTGTTGTCAACTATAGCCTTGGCGAATGGTCTGACAGTTGCAGTTTTCTTACCATTATCAGTGTCCATTCCTGCTCCTTTCACACAATACCTAATCCCCAATCATCAGCATATGTATCCCAGTAAAAACAATTCCCTTCAATAATGGAATCTTAGTACAATTATTTAGTGCTGTCAAGAAATGTCCTATAAAAATGATGAGAACACAAGGACTATCACTCCAAGCGCTATCCTATACCATCCGAATATCTTAAAGTCATGTTTTCTGATATACCCCATAAGGAACTTGATAACTGCGACCGACACTGCAAATGCTGCTATCATGCCTGTTATCAGGATAACTGCTTCTGTTCCTGTCATCGCTCCGAACTTCACAAGTGATTTAAGGCTTGCTCCCATCATCACCGGTACTGCCATGATGAACGTATACTCTGCTGCTGCAGTACGTGATATCCCTATCATCAAGGCTCCGATTATCGTTGCTCCCGAGCGTGATGTCCCGGGGAATATCGCTGCTATCAGCTGAAATACACCGATTATCAATGCCATGGGGTACGTTATCCCTGACATTTTCCTTACCTTAGCCTGTTTCCCGGTATGCAGTGTTTCGACTACAATAAACATGACACCAAATACAATAAGCGCTGCCGCAACGCATGGCGCATTATAAAAAAGCTCATTACATTTATCATCAAGATGAAGCACTACGAGCATTACTGCCGGAATACACGATACGATCATCTTGAACCACATCTGCCAAACGTCTTTTCTGAACCACGAGAGGATTCCTGTCTCGCGAACCGGATGATCATTGTTCTTGCCGAACGGCCATATCCTGTGCCAGAAAAGAATCACAACGGCCATTATCGCGCCAAGCTGTATCACTTCAAGATACATATCCCAAAATTCCGGTGACACATTAAGCGGCATTATCTCCTTCAGAAGGATCATATGACCCGTACTGCTTATTGGAAGCCATTCTGTAATACCTTCCACGATACCATATATGATTGACTTGAGTACTTCCATATTTTAAGCCTCCGTGTTTATCGAAAGATGTTCAGGCATCTCTTATTGATCCGAGTTAAGATATGAGACCATCTTGTCATAATTTGCTTCCGCGTCCGAGCGTCCCGCTTCATACATTGCATGAAGCTTATCGGGATTTTTCTCTATTCTGTCAACATTTAAGCCTACTGCAGGTCTGATGACAAACATATGTCCCTTCATCTCTTCTTCCTCAATGAACTGTACTGTCGCATTGTATCTTATCGCGCGCTCATTTAAGCACTCATAGACCTTGGGATATTTTGCGTATCTTATCTTAATCAGCTGCTGGTTCTCAGAAGGTTGTCTGATGAATCCGCGTTCTTTATTCATTATCACGACATTCTTCTTGTTCCCGTCCGTAATCGACCTGCGTATCGGTATCGAATCCGCAAGACCGCCATCCAGATACGGTTCCCCGCCTATCATGACATTTTTTGATACAAGTGGTAATGAGCACGAGGCATGAATTGCCTCCATCGCCTTTTTAACATCATTTATCCTGAAATAATGAGCTTTACCTGTAACGATATTTGTCGCGACAGCATAACATTTTCCAGGATATTCAAGTGCTTTCTGATAATCATATGGATTAAGATAATTCGGTATCAGGTCATAGCTCATCGATGCGCCAAACAGATCTCCACTCCTTAGCAGACTATATACGCTGCAGTAATCCTTGCAGTCAAGATAATCGACAAATATATGGAATGAACGTCCCTCCTGCTTAGACATGTAGCTAGTAAGGACACTAGCTCCAGCCGATACTCCATAACAGCTCGAAAAATCTATCCCTTTCTCTATAAATACATCCAAAACTCCTGCGGTATAGATTCCTTTCATTCCGCCGCCTTCGAGTATAAGTCCTGCATCTGCAAGCATCTTTCTTCTGCCTCACTTCCTACAATACCTGATCCACTTTATGATATTACGAACATCTTCGCTGCTTTAAATATTGGTGCCGTATTTTGATCTCGAAGTTCTATATATCATACTCTGTCTTTACAAATTTTCTGAATGCCGCGAGCGAACGCACGACTTTCTCTTTCTCTATGCAGTACGCTATCCTGAAATATCCAGGACATCCAAACGAATCGCCGGGAACAAGTATGATATCGTATTTCTTCGCTTTTTCGCAGAATCTCACTGCGTCCTCTTCCAGTGCTTTCGGAAACATATAGAATGTTCCGCCCGGCTTAACCATCTGAAATCCAAGTTCTGTCAGTCCATCGTACAGTATATTCATATTTTCTTCATATACTGACAGATCAGCAGTGACATCAAGCGATTCTGATATCGCCAGCTGCATAAGCGACGCAGGGCAGTTGTGACCTATGCCTCTTGATATCTGCGCACATATCTGAGATATAAGCAGCGCGTCCGTACAATTCGGGTTTACTGCAAGATATCCTATTCTTTCTCCGGGAACTGACAGTGCTTTGGAAAATGAATAACATGATATCGAATTGTCATAATACTTTGTTATGTATGGCGAATCCGTTCCATCAAATATGATCTCTCTGTATGGCTCGTCAGAGATAAGGAATATGTCATGCCTGAAAGCAGCCTGTTTTCTATTCATGAGATCGGCAAGCTTTTTTATTGTACTTGTAGAATATACAATTCCTGACGGATTGTTTGGAGAATTCACAAGCACTGCTGTCACTGAAGGAGTCAGCATCTTATCGAACTGTTCAAAATTGATCTGGAATGTCTCCGTATCTGCCGGAACCACCTTAAGCTTGTCACCCGTCATATTCACATACGGACCATATTCTGGAAAATAGGGTGCAAATGTGATTACTTCGTCTCCCGGCTGAGTCACGCATCTGAGTGCGTGTGCTACTGCTCCGGCCGCACCGGCAGTCATAAAGATATGTTCAGCGGTATACGCCATGCCAAACCTGCGGTTTAGACTTTCTGCCACCTTTGCCCGTACAGCCGGTATCCCCTGACTCTGACTGTATCCGTGAAGTTCCTTAGGCTCACAGTTCTCAAGCATGTCAACACATGCATCTGTAAACTGGTGCGGTGTTGGAACCGACGGATTGCCAAGGCTGAAATCAAATACATTTTCGTACCCTATCTCACCGCCGCGCTTTGATGCGAATTCTGCCATCTGCCTTATAACAGATTTTTCATTAAGCATATCTTTATATCTATCAGATATCATAACTTCCTCCGTCAGACAGTCTGTGGACCATCTCCGACTGATACATTATAGAACTCAGGTACTTTATCAACATGCTTTTTATATGCTTCCGTAAGATAATCAATAAACTCATGAACCGCGCTGTTCTTTACGATGCTTACAGTACAGCCTCCAAAGCCTCCGCCGGTTATCCTCGAACCGATGACACCCGGTACTTTCCATGCTGCGTCAACGAGTATATCTATCTCAGGACACGATACTTCATAGTCATCTCTGAGCGAGATATGTGACTCATTCATAAGTCTGCCGAAAAGTGATATGTCATTCTTCTTAAGAGCCTCTACCGCACGTATGGTGCGCTGATTCTCATATACAGCATGCTTTGCGCGCATTCGCAGTACATCATCTGACAGAACCTTTTTATTTTCCTCATACTGAGTGATAGTCATGTCTCCAAGTGCATTTATCTTAAGTCCGGCTTTCTTAAACTCAGATAGCGCCTTTTCGCATGAACTTCTTCGATCATTATATGCACTTGTCACAAGTGAATGCTTAACCTTGCTGTTCGTGATCATTATGCATGAATCTTCAAGTACTACCGGAGCGTATTCATAACTCAGGTTTGCCGTATCCAGGAATATCGCGTTGTCTTTTTTGCCCATCGCTGATGCGAACTGATCCATTATTCCACAATTACAGCCATTATAGTTATTTTCCGAATATTGACCTATCTTTGCAAGATCGATGTTTGTAACATCGAATCCGTATATATCCCTGAGCATATATCCTGTAAGCACTTCGAGCGATGCCGATGATGAAAGACCTGATCCGTTAGGTATATTGCCATAGAAAACGATATCAAGGCCTGAATCCATCTTCATGCCGCGCTCATCAAATGCCCACATCACGCCTCGTGGATAATCCGTCCATTCACCTTTTCCGGCTTTGAAATCCCCGGTCTTATATTCGCATATTCCGGATTCCGGGAGGTTCATCGAATAAAGACGTATCTTATCATCTTTTCTCTTTCTTGCCGCTGCGTATGTTCCTATCGTAAGTGCGCACGGAAATACGTGTCCGCCGTTATAATCAGTATGTTCTCCTATCAGGTTGACTCTTCCCGGTGCGAAATAGACTTTAGCACCGTCCGTGATCAAAAAATCCTTTTCAAATTCCGTGAGGACAGCCTTCTTCATCTGAGCCGCTGTCATAAGTGTAAGATTCTCTGCCATAAGCACCTCTCTATACTTTCTTAAGTTGTATTGCACAAAAGTGATTCACAGCATCATATCAAAATAATCACTTTCGACACCACATCATATAATATGTCTGTGCAATTGATCAAAAAGTTCCTGCTGCCATCTTCATATCTTCAAAATACCTGCTTCCGGATCTAATTCATATTCAACTATCTTGTGCGTTAATGGATGGGTAAATGAAAGGCGGCACGCGCACAGCGCGAGATCTTTCACTCCCAGCAGTTCTGATACCCGTTTTGATTCATCACTGCCGTATTTATTATCTCCAAGTATCGGAAAGCCCGCATGACTCATCTGAAGCCTTATCTGATGATGGCGTCCGGTGATAAGATGAACGGATATGATAGTAGTGGTAAATTCCATGCCGGTTTCATCTTTCCGGTCAGAGTCTTCACATAAGACAGTAAACTCTAAAACAGCTTTCTTCGCACCATCCTCTTTTTCATCAGTTACCCGTGATGTATTGTTTCCAGCATCAGCGATTATATAGTCTGACATATACCCGCTTTTGACATTCAGCTTTCCGAGCACTGCTGCACGATATTCCTTCGTCATATCATGCATCTTCTGCTCCGCTGACAGTGCCGCAGCTGCCGTTTGATCCTTTGCGAAAAGAACCAGTCCTGACACAGGCTGATCAAGTCTGTTGACAAGCCCCAGATATGGTCTTCCATGCCCGTCTGATACATGATTCATCATCATGCTTACAAGATCTTTCTGTCCTACCCGCGAAGTCTGCGTTGCAAGACCTGCCGGCTTCTCGCAGACAAGGATCTTTGAATCTTCATATATTATTTTCGGTTCTCTGCTTGATATCATTATCTGTCAGGTCTCATTTCCGGTTCATTCAATATACAAAAGAACCATAGACACGAAGTCTATGGTTCATTTTAATACACCTTTGTTTCAAAGACAACATTTTATACTTTGAAGCGAAATCAGGCTATCGCATGTATACTTCCTTTTATCTATGATTTGAAGCGATAGCCTGCTATCGCATGTATAC
>JAGPKJ010000094.1 GCA_018053995.1 Lachnospiraceae bacterium
GCGCGCATGCTATACTTTTACCGTATTTCAGGGACTTATCACCACATAACAGGAGGAACACAGATGTTTGAAAATAAGACAATCCTAGTGACAGGCGGAACAGGCTCGTTTGGCAGATGCTTCACGAAATATATGCTCGATCACTACGACATAAAGAAGATCATCATCTATTCAAGAGATGAATTCAAGCAGTGGACGATGGAAAATGACTTCACGGCGATGGGCAAGGGATATGAGAAGAAGCTTCGTTTCTTCATTGGCGACGTACGTGATCTCGACAGACTCAAGCGTGCCTGCAAAGGCGTAGATTATATCGTTCATGCAGCAGCATTAAAACAGGTTCCGGCTTGCGAATACAACCCGAACGAAGCAATAAAGACAAATGTGAACGGAGCTATGAATGTTATCGAAGCAGCACTTGATAGCGGCGTAAGCCGTGTCGTTGCTCTTTCAACGGACAAGGCAGTGAATCCGGTAAACCTTTATGGCGGTACAAAACTTGTATCAGATAAGCTTTTTATAGCTGCAAATGCCTATGCCGGTGCAAACGATATCAACTTCTCAATCGTTCGTTATGGCAATGTTGCCGGCAGCCGTGGCTCTATAATTCCGTTTTTCCATAGTATCATCGAGAATGGCGGAGATGAACTTCCGATAACAGATTTCAGGATGACAAGATTCTGGATCAGTCTTACACAGGGCGTTGAGCTTGTTATCAAGGCTCTTTCCGAGGCACATGGCGGTGAAACATTTATAAGCAAGATACCTTCATTTAAGGTCACAGATCTTGCAAAAGCGATGGCTCCGGACTGCAAGATGAAAGAAGTAGGCATACGTCCCGGCGAGAAGCTTCACGAGATCATGGTCACAGTTGAAGATTCAGCCACGACATACGAATATGACAAGCATTTTATCGTATATCCGCAGATGTTCTGGAATGAGCATCAGCAGATCGATGAGCGCGGACATAAGGTCGAGGACGGTTTCTCTTATTCTTCGGGAAATAATAAAGAATGGCTCTCAGTCGATGATATAAAGGAAAGACTTAAGAATATACAGTTTGATTGAAAAGAACTACAAAAGGCATAACTGGAGAGAGGTTCATTAGCTCTTAGAAAAAGAGCAGATTATTGACTCGAAAGGCTGAAAGGTGTGGATATAGATGGATCTACCGGCAATTGAGGGCGGTACGCCCATAAGAGATAAAAAGATTTTCTATGGTCATCAGTACATTGATGACGCGGACTGCAAAGCAGTAATGGATGTTCTGAAAAGTGACTTCCTCACATGCGGACCGAAGATAGGTGAGCTTGAAGAGAAACTCTGCAAGGTCACTGGCGCTAAGCATGCGGTAGTATGCAGCAATGATACAGCGGCACTTCATATATCATGTATGACAGCAGGAATCGGCAGATATGGCAGTAATCCAGATGGAACGGGCAGAACTAACATAAGCGATACCAACGGCGGCTCATGCGGAAACAGTAGCAGTGAGACCAATCCCAATGGTGTCGACGAAGTTATCACGACTCCTATGACATTTGCGGCGAGCGCGAACTGCGCGCTTTACTGCGGCGCGAGACCGGTATTTGCAGATATCGATCCGGAGACATACAACATTGATCCAGCGTCAATAGAGGCTCACATCACAGAACATACAAAAGCAGTAGTCGCAGTCGATTATACCGGTCAGGCGGTAAAGCTTGATGAGATAAAAGCGATATGTAAGAAGCATAACCTCGTACTTATAGAAGATGCTGCACATGCTATTGGTACAAAATATAAAGGTCAGGCAGTCGGTTCAATCGCAGATATGACGACGTTCAGTTTTCACCCGGTAAAGACTATAACAGGCGGAGAAGGCGGCGCGATACTTACGGATAATGACGAGTATTACCAGAAGCTTCTTCTTTACCGTTCACACGGGATAACGCATGATGCGTCACTTATGAATAAAGAGCCCGATGGTCCCTGGTATTATCAGCAGATCGACCTCGGCTACAACTACAGGATGACGGATATTCAGGCGGCGCTCCTTATCAGCCAGCTCGACAAACTCCCATCATTTTCAAAGAGAAGAAAAGAGATCGTTGCAAAATACAATGAAGCATTTGCAGATAATGATGCGATCTTTGTTCAGAAAGAGATCCCGGAATCTGACACAACGAGACATCTTTACATCCTGCGTCTGATACCTGAGAAACTTAAGATAGATAGGAGACAGTTCTTTGATGCTCTCGGAGCCGAGAATATAGTATGTAACGTACATTACATACCCGTCTATTATTTTCCGTATTATCAGAAAATGGGATATAAGAAGGGACTTTGCCCGAATGCGGAGAAACTGTATGATGAGGAGATCACGTTACCGCTTTTTTATGCGATGACGGACGAGGATGTAGAGTCTGTCATAAAAGCAGTGAACAGGATAACGGCTTATTATCACGTATAGAAAGGACCCGGCATGCAGGTTTCAGTCATAGTACCTGTATTTAATATGGCATCTGATGACAGGCTCTCGTTCTGCCTGAAATCGCTTGCAAATCAGACGATAAGTGACTATGAAGTGATTGCGGTCGACGATTGTTCTACAGATGAGTCATTTAGGATCATGCAGGATTTTGAGAAGAAGTATCCTGACAGATTTCATGCGGTCCATTCAGAGAAGAATCACCATCAGGGCGGCGCAAAGAATATCGGTATGTCACTTGCAAAAGGTGACTGGATAAGTTTTATAGATGCCGATGACTGGGTGACTCCGGATTATTATGAGAAGCTTCTAAAACTTGCGGCGGATACCGGAGCCGATATGGTCGGCTGTGACTATCAGATGGTGTCGGAACACAGTTTTGCACCGGGCAAGGTTGTGCATAATAACAAGCAGGAACAGTCCGGGATCCTTGATGATGACAGGAAAAGATCGCTTATCCTTGATAGCGGAAGCCTTGCGGTCAAGTTATTCAGGCGTGAGATCGTTATAGATCATCCGGGGCGCTTCCCGGAAGATATTTTTTATGAAGATAATGCGCTTGCAAATTCATGGATGATTCGTGCGAAACATTTTGAATATTTGCCGGAAGCGCTTTATTATTATTATCAGCATGATGATTCGACAGTACATACTATTTCCCAAAAGAGATGCGAAGATCGTATGGAGTCGGGACGCGTGATGATCGCGGAGGCCAGGAAATACGGTTATCTTACGAAGTATAGACCGGAGATAGAATGCAGTTTTACACAGCTTTTCTATGTGAATACACTGCTCACGTATATGCAGGGCGTGAAGCCGTTAGACAAGAGATTTGTAATTGATCTTAGCCGGGAGATGGCTGAGACTTTTCCTGATTTTGAAAAAAACCATTATTATCAGGAACGGGTAAATAAAGAAGAGAAGAAATTTATGCATATGGCGCAGAAGTCAGCAGGGTGGTTTATGCTGTATTACAGGCTGCTGCATATGTACAGGCATATCAGGTACGGTCAGTAAGATATGGAAATCAGAAATACAGAGCATGATGTCGTAAGTATGAAACAGAAAGTCAGTAATATCAATTAATCCGAAAGGGACGATAAGATGAAAACAGCTATTATCGGAGCAAGCTCTGATTCAGTACATGCTATCGAAGCCGCACGCGAACTTGGAATCACGACAGTCGCGCTTGACGGTAATCCCGAGGCAGAGGGATTAAAACATGCTGATAAAAGTATTGTCGTAGACATTTCGGATGAACAGACTGTTATAGATACACTGCGCGGAGAGCATATCGATTTTGTTACTACAGTGCCGATCGGGAGATATCTTACAACGATAGGAGCCGTCAACGACGCGCTTCATCTGCCGGGAATCACAAGAAAGAGTGCAGAACTTTGCACAGACAAATATGAATTTCACAATGTGCTGAAGGCGAAAGGTCTTCGTAATTCGCACTGCTATCTGCTCAATAAAGAGAATCTCCGTCCATGTTATCACATACAATACCCTGCGATCCTGAAGCCAAGGTTCGGATCAGGCAGCCGCGCCATTTATTTCCTGGAAGATCAGGGTCAGCTTGATGAAGCGATAAATGAGATATTCTGCGGAAAAAAATCAACCGGAATGTTTGCGACAGGCGAATGTCAGGATGGACAGCGAAGCTCATGCGGGGCTAACCGGGACGCTGAACAAAGCGAAGAAACACCGGCGGTACATTTAGATCCAGAGGAAATGAGTGCCAGACTCAAAGCCGCGATGTCATCACATATAGAGAAACAGAGCAAGCGTGAAGAACCACAACCGCCGTCGGATGAAGATTATGTTCTTGAGGAGGCGGCTCCCGGTCAGGAATACGGCATTGATGGCGTAGTAGAGCGATATGATTTTCAGATGATCCTGCTTCGCAGAAAGATCATCACACCGCTGCCGGCGCGTGAGGCAGTTGGTTACATATCAGTAGTGCCGGATAAAGAGAGGGAAATATGTTCGCTTATGCGCGATTATATATCCAGGATCGTAGAAGCACTGGGACTTAAGGATTGCCTTATCCATGCGGACGTAATGTACCTTCGCAGGAAAATGCATGTCATTGAGCTTTCGGCAAGACCGTCAGGTCACAATCTCCATAATCTGTTTACCCCAATGGCGACAGGCGTTGACATGTGCCGCGAATATCTTGCATATATGAGTGGGAAGCATCACAATTTCGAACCGCTTCAGACACGCAAGATGATGATCCACTATTTCGATATGGGGAACTGTTTTGTGCATTGGGTTCCAACAAGAGACAGCATCCGTATTCCGGACAATGTGAAGCTTCTAAAGTGGCAGTGCAACATAAGAACGCTCGATTATCTGTGCCCGGTGACTACCGGACATTCGATCATGAACAGAGGATATTATATACTCGATGGTCAAAAAGATGAGGATTTTGCAGAGGCTGCTGAATTCATCAAGAATCAGTTCGAGCTAAGCTGAGTAGCATTTGTGTTGAGATGCTGCGAATCATAATCCGCATCCCGGAAAGCTCTCAATGAGATTCCATGCGAGCGGTGTGCCGCGTTTTATGTCGGTCACCGCTTTTTTTCCTAAAAGTTCATCATAGTATTTTGTATGAAGTCCGTTGCCCGGGCGTATCGAACGCATATTTTCGGGAGTGAGCGCTTCACCTGTTTTAATGTCTTTTACGGCAAATAAAGAACGTGAGCCTTCATGTTCTATCTTTTGTTTCTCGGTCAGAGTATATTCCGGTGAACCGAGAGCCTTTTCCATTATCCTGATATTCTTAACCATTTCCTTAAATTCATCAGGCTCCATTGAAAATGAACCATCAGGTCCGCCGTCTGCGCGTTTGAGTGTCATGTGTTTTTCTACCATGCGAACGCCTAGCGCGATAGAGCCGGAAGCTACGGCACTGCCCATCGTATGGTCAGATAGTCCGACTAGACAGTCATATTTCCTGGCAAGAGTCGGAATCACACGCAGATTAATGTCTTCGTAAGGTGTCGGGTAGGATGAAACGCATTTGAGAAGCATAACGTTTTTATTTCCTGCATCAGTACAAGTCTTAAGCGCCAGCTCAATATCATCCGGAGTAGCGATACCGGTCGAGATGATGATCGGCTTGCCGGTCTTTGCGCACATACGTATGAGCGGGATATCATTGATCTCGTAAGACGCAATCTTGTATGCAGGCATATTCATGGATTTCATGAAATCGACAGCAGTAGGATCAAAAGGTGATGAGAAGCAGTCAAGACCTATGCGTTCGGCTTCCTTCATGAGTTTCGGCTGCCAGTCCCAGGGCGTATACGCTTCCTGATAGAGCTTATATAATGTTGTGCCGTCCCAGATCGTGCCGCCGGTTATGCGGAAACACGGGTTATCACTGTCCATCGTGATCGTGTCGGCAGTGTAAGTCTGCAGTTTGATCGCGTCAGCGCCGGCATCCTTTGCGGCATGAAGAATCCTGACAGCTCTGTCATAATCCTGCAGATGATTTGCGGACATCTCTGCGATTATATAAACAGGCGAGTCTTCGCTTATTGTATGATTTCCTATCTTAAATTCGTGATTCATTCGGAATACCTCTATGATAGTTCAATTCAATCTGAGCACTTTGCACCCATCTGATATTGGTTGTTTTATTATGTTAGTAGTGGTTCTTCTGCAGAAACTCGTCGAGCCCCCACTCATCGCGCGCCTTGAAGAGTGTACCGTCTGTCAGCTCTGCATAGACAGCCGGAAGATATCTTATAAAAAGCGGCGTCAGGCACATAGTGTAGCCGCCGGCAAGATCATAGATTATCCGGTCCCCCGGCATAAGCACAGGCGCGTTTCTCAGTTCGAACAGACGGTCATATTCCATGCATGAAAATCCGCATACCCACTGACAAGGGACAGGTTCACGCTGCGATGTCGGTATATCAAGGCGATAGTCGATGTGATGCGGATATTCGTGACGCGTAACCTGCGGGTTCAGATTCAGACGGCTGCCGTCAGTCACGAGATACCTGATTCCGCGGATATCCTTGTAGTCGAGGACTTTGGTCATAAACTTTGTTGCTCGGGAAATAAGAGACACTCCGGGTTCAGCGATGAGCGTAACTTTTGCCGGATCAAAGAAAGTCTTTAATCTTTCACAGATTCCCTTAAAATAATCGGGATATGATGGCATATCATCACGACCCCCAAAGTATCCGCCACCCATATCAACATATGAAAGGTCAAGATCGTTCTCTTTTGCGATGCGTACAGCCATTTCCGCGAGAGCCGCAAATACATTTACAGTTCGCGACTGCGTTGAGGAATGCAGATGAAGTCCCGCTATCTGAGCACCTTTTATTTGCCGGATCTGAGAGATAGTATCTGCAAGGACACCGTTCTCATAACAGTAGCCGAAGCGCCCGCCGTCTTTTGCAGCAAGCTTTTCATCAGGGCAAAGCGAGGAAATATCGACATTTACGCGAATCCCGATAGAGAATGTCCTGTCAGAATTTGATTCACAAAGCTTTCGGAGCCAGCCGATCTCTTCGTGCGAATCCATGTTGACGATACCGCCGGATGTGAGGATGCGGTCAAACAGTGCGTGATCCTTAATAGGGCCATTGTAAATTATTCCGGAATCCTTGAAACCAAGCTTATGAACGAGCTCATACTCGTCTTTTGAGACAATCTCAGCGTGAAATCCTTTGGACTTCAGGTTTTTTAAGAGCCAGGGAAGCGAGTTCGTTTTGACCGAATAAGCCGTTGCAAAGTTGTCACACCAGTTATCGTAAAGAGAATCCTTCAGAAGCTTTATGTCATAATCAAGATCTGCTTCGCGGATAAGGTAGCAGGGAGAATCAAGACCTGCATATTTATTTTCATTTATCATGTCTGGATCTTTCATGTTTTCAATATCAGAAGAAGTCATCGTATACCTCACGTATGTTTAGCGCAGCTCCATAAGTTTGTATTTCAGTTCCGCGATCTTCCAGTCGGACAGATTATCGATGTCCTGAACTTCAGTCTCATCCATAATCATCGGGATCATGTTGTCGACATCAGTTGTTTTGCCGCGGAGAAATGCGTCTGTGCGGCAGGCATAGAACTGTCCGCAGTCGTGGTAGAACTTTTCGAGATCCTGCGAACGAGAAGATGCATATTCAGGATATCTGCGGCGAAGTTCATCCTTATCATTTAGTATCATACCGCGCTGCGGCGGATATGAAAATGGGACAACAGGGAGAACAGATTCAGCGTCGTCAAGAAGTTGCATTGCAGTGCGCAGTTTATCAGG
>JAGPKJ010000023.1 GCA_018053995.1 Lachnospiraceae bacterium
TCAGTCGGCAGGACAGTTCCTCTTAGGACTCGTAAATGATTGTCTTGATTTTGAAAAGCTGGCAGCACATAAGATGACGCTTATGCCTGTACCATATTCGTATGAGGAATTTCGCAGAAGCATTGTTACGATGATCGTGCCGCTTTGCAAGAATAAGAATATTTCATTTTCATTTAGCGAGACAGCACTTTATACAGTATGTATCGACAAGGTAAGATTTGAGCAGATAATGTTCAATCTGCTTTCCAATTCAGTCAAGTATACTAATGAGGGCGGAAAGATAGAATTTACTGCTGACAGTCATCTGAATAAAGATGAAAGCATGGTCATCTGTGATTTTCACGTACGTGATAATGGTATCGGCATGAGCGAGGAATTTCAGAAGCACCTTTTTGAGCCGTTCGTACAAGAAGCTTCAAATGGAATCAGTTCTCAGCAGGGAACAGGACTTGGACTTTCTATCGTAAATGAACTTGTAAGTCTGATGGACGGAACTATCAGGATAGATAGTAAGCAGGGAGTTGGAACAGAAGTCATCGTACATCTCGATATGCAAAATGTAACGGATAAGGTCAAACTTACGCAGGAGACCGATCCCGAAACTACAGTCGAAAGCTTGGATGGAAAGCATGTACTTTTACTTGAAGATAATCAGATAAATATGAAGATAGCAAAATGCATATTAGAGAAGCGTGGTATTATCGTCGATTGTGCGGAGAATGGCGAAAAAGATCTGGAGAGACTGGCTGATCACAAGGAAGGTGATATAGATGTCATCCTTACGGATGTCCGTATGCCGGTCATGGATGGACTGGAATTCGCAAGGCGTGTCAGAGCACTTAAACGCCGTGATGCCATGACAATCCCGATAATAGCAATGACTGCAAATGCATTTGAAGAGGACATTCAGGAAACTCTTAATGCCGGAATAAATGCGCATCTTACTAAGCCGGTGGATCCTGATATGCTTTACAGTACACTCGAAAAGTATTGCACTAAGAGTGACCTTATATGATATGCAGATAGTATTTACATTAAAAAAGAGGTTTTTTCATCTTTTGCCGGAATAATAGAATCGTAGCATCATTTGACACAGGCAGAAGGTGAATGACTTAATGAATATAAGAGAAAGTCTTGAAATATGGGAAAAACAATACTTAAGTCCATATGCCACATTGAGCGTTAACTCAAAGGGAAGACAGAACCCTGAACCGCAGTGCGATATCAGACCTGTGTTTCAGCGTGATCGTGACAGGATAATCCACAGTAAATCGTTCAGGAGACTGAAGGATAAGACGCAGGTATTCCTTTCACCGGATGGTGATCACTATCGTACACGTATGACGCATACACTTGAAGTGAGTCAGACAGGAAGAACGATAGCCAAGGCACTCAGATTAAATGAAGATCTTACAGAGGCTATAGCGTTAGGGCATGATCTTGGACACACACCATTTGGACATGCCGGTGAAAGAGCACTTGCACGCATATGCCCACTGGGATTTGAACATAATAAGCAAAGCCTTCGTACGGTCGATATCCTTGAAAAGGACGGACAGGGTATCAATCTCACCGAAGAAGTACGGGACGGAATACTTAATCATCAGATAAGCTGTATGCCATCTACACTTGAAGGCAAGATCATCAGACTGTCCGATAAGATAGCATATATACATCATGATATGGATGATGCTATGCGGGCAGGGATAATCACTGAAAACGATGTTCCACAGAGTATCGGAGATGTTATCGGGAAAAGCTGTAATGACAGACTTGATACATTTATCCATGATATCGTGATCTTCAGTGAAGATAAAGATGATATCCTTATGTCTCCGGACGTCGCAGATGCAATGAAAAAAATGCGTGAGTTCATGTTTGAACGTGTATATGAGAACAAGATCGCAAAGAGTCAGGAGGGAAAGGCGGAGAGGTTAGTTGAGACGCTTTATGATTATTACATAAAGAATATCGATGAACTTCCTGAGTTCCTTTTGAAATTGAGGGACAAAGGCGAGAAACCAGAGCAGCTTGTATGTGATTATATCGCTGGTATGACTGACAGATTTGCGATATCGAAATATCAGGATCTGTTCATACCGACACCGTGGCATGGCTGATATATATGATGATCAAAGATGTGTTATGCATTTATGATGTATCAATACATTTTGTGGAGATTTTGAAAGGTAAGTATGTATTATTCTGATGAAATCATAGAGGAAATAAGATCCAAGAATGACATAGTCGATGTTATTTCGGAATATGTGAAGCTTACAAAAAAAGGCAGCAGCTATTTCGGACTATGTCCATTTCATAACGAGAAATCACCGTCATTTTCGGTCTCTCCTTCGAAGCAGATGTTTTTCTGTTTTGGATGTCACGCAGGCGGGAATGTATTTACTTTTATCACCAAATATGAAAATTGTGATTTTACAGAAGCTGTTCAGCAGCTTGCCGCAAGGGCAGGTGTAAAGCTGCCTGATAAGAATGACAGTGCCGAGGCAAGGGCGGAGGTTTCAGCTCGTCAGAAGACGCTTGAGGCAAATAAGGAAGCGGCAAAATTTTACTATAATCAGCTGCGGGGGTCAGGCGGAGAAGCGGGCATGAAGTATCTATGCGGACGTATGCTCACTGCTCAGACGATGTCGCACTTCGGACTTGGATTTGCAAGAATGGCAACTGATGATCTTGTAAGATATCTGAAGACAAAAGGATTCGATGACCGCATGATAATAGACGCGGGACTTGCGTCATATGACGAGAAACGTGGGACTCACGATAAGTTTTGGAACAGAGTGATGTTTCCGATAATGGATGTAAATAATCATGTGATCGCGTTCGGCGGCAGGGTCATGGGAAAAGGTGAGCCTAAATATCTGAATTCACCTGAGACAAAAGTTTTTGAAAAAAGCAGGAATCTGTATGCACTGAACTATGCGAAAGCAGCCAGAAAAGGGAATATGATCCTGTGCGAAGGTTATATGGACGTCATTTCGATGCATCAGGCCGGGTTTACACAGGCTGTGGCGAGTCTGGGTACTTCATTTACCGAAGGTCAGGCAAATATACTTAAGCGTTATTCAAAGAGCATCCTGCTCGCGTACGACAGCGACGGACCGGGCATAGCGGCGGCACTAAGGGCGATAAAGATATTAAGATCGCAGGGAATGTCCGGCAGAGTGATAAATATGCAGCCATATAAGGATCCGGACGAATTCATAAAAGCGCTTGGCGCAGAAGAATTTCAGAAGAGACTCGATAATGCTGAGAATGCGTTTATGTTTGAGATAAGGATATTGCAGCAGGATTATGATATGCAGGATCCTGAATCACTCACTGAATTTCAGAAAGCGGTAGCACAGAAATTATGTGAACTTGATGCCGGCGCTGAAAGAGATAATTATACGACTGCTGTAGCCGATAAATACCTTATAAAGCAGGATAACCTGAAAGAACTTATACGAAGATGCGCAGCACAGGCGGCGTCGGTGAAGATCACGCAGCGCCCTAAGAGCGGGATAAGCAGCAAGGCAGATCCTGATGAATCGGGGAAGCGAAGCCAGAGGATACTGCTTACGTGGATAGCAGAAGAGCCGCGACTTTATACAAAGATATCCGATATAGTAAGTGCGGATGATTTTACGGATGAGTTGTACAGAGATGTCGCCAGAAAGCTGTTTACGGATATCGCGAATGACACGCTTAATATATCTGCGATAATAAGCACATATGAGGATACTGAGGATCAGCGCGAGATAGCGGAGATGTTAAGTACGAATCTGAATATAAGTCCAGTCACTCAGACGGAAAGAAAAGAGACATTTCATGATATTGTATTTGCGGTCAAAAAGAACCGCTTTGAACATCCTACAGATGAAGAACGAAATGATCTAAACGGACGTGCACTAGAGAAAAGAAAACTTGCGGAACTACTAAAAAAGGATATACCGATCGATTGATCTTTTATAGAAGAGGAGAGAAAAAATGGCAGCACAAAAAGAAATCAAGACAAAGAAAACTGAGACTGCAGTAAAGAAGACGGTCAAGGAAACATCACAGAAGGCTTCCTCAAAAGAAGCATCGTCAAAAGAGAACGCATCAAAGACTGCGGCAAAGACATCGGTTTCAAAAAAAGCACCTGTAAAAGAGACCGCTGTAAAGAATGCATCAGCTAAAGAAGCATCAGCAAAAGAGCAGACTTCAAAAAAGACAATAGAGACAAAAGAATCAAGAGATGAAAAAAAATCCAAAAAAGAAAAAGTAGTTAAAGAATCAAAGGTTGTTAAGGAAGAAAAAGAAGAATCAGAGCGGAAAGCACCGGCAAAATCAGCTGAAAAGAAAGCCTCACCGCGCAAGACTGCGGGCAAAGCATCAAAATCATCAGAGAAAAGTCAGTATGAAGATTCTGATGAGGGCGAGAATGCTGTGAATCCGGAAGAAAGAGAGCAGCAGGAGAAGTTTGAAGACCGTCTTGCACAGTTCGTTGTATTTGGCAAGAAGAAAAAGAACGGAGTAGTAAAGAGTCAGGATATATCGACATTTTTTGCTGATCTGAATCTTAATGATGATCAGATGGACAAAGTGATGGATGCACTTGATACTAATAATATCGTTACAGAATCAAGCGATGACGACGATGAAGAACCGGATGATGTGGTCGATGATCCGGAATTCATGGAAGATGAAGAAGTCGAGGATATGGACAAGATCGATCTTTCTGTTCCGGATGGTATCAGTATCGAGGATCCGGTCAGAATGTATCTTAAGGAAATAGGAAAAGTACCGCTCCTTAGCGCTGATGAAGAGATTGCACTTGCAAAGCGTATGGAGAATGGGGACGAAGAGGCAAAGAAAAAGCTCGCGGAAGCCAACCTTCGTCTTGTAGTAAGTATCGCGAAGAGATATGTCGGGAGAGGTATGCATTTCCTTGATCTTATACAGGAAGGAAATCTTGGTCTTATTAAGGCAGTTGAAAAGTTTGATTATCACAAGGGATACAAATTCTCTACATATGCAACATGGTGGATAAGACAGGCTATCACAAGAGCGATAGCAGATCAGGCTCGTACGATCAGAATTCCGGTTCATATGGTCGAGACTATCAATAAACAGGTTCGTGTCAGCAGACAGCTCCTGCAGGATAATGGACGTGAACCTACACCGGAGGAGATAGCAGCAGCGATGGAGATTCCGGTTGAAAGAGTCAGGGAGATACTTAAGATATCGCAGGAACCGGTATCACTCGAAACGCCTATCGGAGAAGAAGAGGACAGTCATCTTGGAGACTTTATACAGGATAATAATGTTCCGGTACCTGCTGAAGCAGCAGCCTTCACACTTCTTAAGGAACAGCTCGCAGAAGTGCTTAACACACTTACCGACAGAGAGAAGAAAGTCCTTGTATTGAGATTCGGGCTTGAGGACGGACGTGCGAGAACACTTGAAGAAGTCGGAAAAGAGTTCAATGTAACAAGAGAGAGAATTCGTCAGATAGAGGCAAAGGCGCTCAGAAAACTCCGCCACCCGAGCAGATATCGCAAGCTTAAGGATTATCTTGACTGATAAGCGAGTAAGCATTTCCAAAAGACTCATGATGGTCGCTTCCATGGCGGAAAAGGGAAGCAGGGTCTTTGACTGCGGATGTGATCATGGTCTTGTTCCAATATGGCTCGTGCAGAATGATATAGCGGTACACGTTACTGCGGCAGATATCTCTGAGGGACCGCTTTCAGCGGCGCGGAGAAATATCGGCGAAGCAGGTCTTTCAGACAGGATAGACATACTTCTGTCAGATGGTATAACAGAGTGTACTCCGGGACTGGATGATACGCTCCTTATTGCGGGCATGGGCGGACCGCTTATGCTTGATATACTGGAACGCAGCACTGCGAAAACATCATCATTCAGTCATTTTATCTTCCAGCCGCAGTCGGCAATAGAGGATTTCAGGAAGAGAATAAGACAGCTTGGGATGAAGATCATATGCGAAAAGAACATCTTTGAAGGCGGCAAGTATTATGCGGCGATGAGCGCAGTATACGAAAGAGACGACAGCAAAGAGCTATATGAAAGATCGCAGTTATGTTCTGATAAGCAGCAAAGCAGCACAATAGATGATGTTTTGCGCTTGTATGACAGGTACGGAAGGTCTCTTCTTGAAGGAGCCGATCCGGTGCTTTTATCTCACATCAGACGTGAGATGAAAATGTATAAGAAGATATATGCTGACCTTTCGCGCTTGGCTGTAACGGACAAAAGCAGCATGAGAATGCAGGAAGTGAGAATACTCATTGATGACTGCAGCAGAGCACTTAATATTTTCTATGGAAATCAGCAATGACAATATGCAGAAATCCAGGAAACCTGATGGAGGGATTCATTTATGGTAAAACTGACTATCGAAAGCAAGGAACACCAGTATGAAGACGGCATAAGCTATGAGATCATCGCCAGAGAGTTTCAACCGGATTACAGTGATCGTATCGCGCTTGTCACAATGAATGGAAAGATAAGGGAACTGACAAAGAAGACGGACACGGACGGGGTTCTTAATTTTATCACAATGAAGGATAATATCGCTCACAAGACATATGTACGTACAGCGATCATGATAATGCTTAAGGCTGTTCGTGATTGTATCGGAGCGGATTCAACAAATCATGTCAAGATCGAATTCACTATCGGCCCCGGATATTACTGCAGCTTTAATGACGGTCTTAAGGTATCTAAAGACCAGATAGATGATATCAAGGATAAGATGAAGAGTCTTATTGAAGCCGATCTTCCGATAACAAAGAAATCATATCCAAAAGATGAAGCAATCGCTCTTTTCAAACGGCTTGGAATGAATGACAAGGTTGAAGTATTCAAATACCGCAGAAGTTCTGCGATAAATATCTATTGTCTTGGTGATTATTATGACTACTTCTATGGATATATGATGCCGTTTACAGGATATGTAGATCTGTTCGATCTTATTCCATACGAGAACGGCATGATGCTTGTACTTCCAGCAAATGGACGTCCTGATGTCCTTCCGGAATTTCAGCCAAGAGAGCATCTGTTTAATTCTCTTATGGGAACAAATAACTGGAATCTCCAGTTCGGGATAGACAATGTCGGTGATCTGAATGATGCAGTCTGCAGCGGAAGGATCAAAGATCTTATATTTGTACAGGAAGCTCTTCAGGAACGCAGAATCGGAGAGATAGCGAAGATGATCTCGGATCGCGACAAGGTGAAGTTCGTTATGATAGCTGGACCCTCATCATCAGGTAAAACGACATTTTCACACAGACTTTCGATCCAACTTCAAACGTATGGACTTACGCCTCATTATGTCGGACTTGATAATTACTACCTTGATCATGACAAAACTCCTGTGGATGAAGAAGGAAATCCGGATTACGAATGTCTGGAAGCTCTTGATGTTGAGAGATTCAATGAAGATATGACAGGACTTTTGGGTGGTGAAGAGATCGAACTTCCGAAATTCAATTTCAAGACAGGCAAGCGTGAACATAAAGGGACAAAGACAAAGCTCGGGAAGGGCGACATTCTCGTCATTGAAGGGATACATGGGCTTAATGAGAAGATGTCATATACGCTTCCGACAGAAAGCAAGTTTAAGATATACATAAGCGGACTTACAACGCTCAGCATTGATGATCATAATCGTATTCCGACAACAGATGGCAGACTTATACGTCGAATTGTCAGAGACGCCAGGACAAGAGGATCAAGCGCAAAGAGAACGATAGCGATGTGGGCATCCGTACGGAACGGTGAAGAAAAGAATATCTTTCCGTATCAGGAAGATGCTGATGTCATGTTCAATTCAGCGATGTTCTACGAACTTGCCGTGCTTAAGCAATATGCGGAGCCGCTTCTTTTCAATATATCAAAGGATGAACCTGAGTATTATGAAGCAAAGCGTCTGCTGAAGTTCCTTGAATATTTTCTTTCTGTTCCGGGAGATATCCTGCCGACGAATTCGTTATGTCGTGAGTTCATAGGAGGCAGCTGCTTCAACGTTGATGGTTGATGTAAGCAATAAGGTTGTTCTGCGATGTGACTGCAAGCCGCATTGATCATTGCAAGCATAAATGCAGAATGATTTTGATACTTGCATCATATTATGAGCAGTACGATTTCGTTTCTTTTGACACTGGTAGTATAAAGATGATATTATAAAAAAGCCAAGCGGGATGAATGATCGCGGCTGGCAGCGTAAGCTGTCAGGTGAGGAAAGTCCGGGCTTCATAGGGCAGGATGCCGGATAACGTCCGGTGGAGGTGACTCCCAGGAAAGCGCAACAGAGAAGAGACAGCCGCGAAAGCGGTGATGGTGGAATGGCAGTGTAAGAGACTACCGCACATCCGGTAACGGATGTGGCTGTGCAAGCCCCATTCGAAGCAAGACCAAACAGAAGGTGAAAGGTCTGCCCGGCCGCCCGCTATGCGGGAAACCTTCAGGTAGGTCGCTTGAGACTGTCGGCAACGGCAGTACTAGATAGATGATCATTTTCGACATAACCCGGCTTACAGTTTCGCTTGGCATTTGAAGGTCACATGCAAATCTCTCCTTACGGAGAGATTTGTTTTTCATTACAGGATCATCATTTATTTGCGGAGGACGATCGTGCATAGTAAAGGACGAATAAGCAGAATAATACTTTTTGTGTCTTTACTTTTTGCGCTTGCAATTGCGATATTCGTTATCCGGGTTTATCATGATAAAAATACTGGAAATTCTTTGAATCCTGACACCGGGAATACCGCTGTCCTAAGTACTACTGATATTCCGACTCTGACAAATATTTCAGGAGAACAGAATGATAAGGGTACAAGTGATCAGAGGACAGGTGATAATCAGGCAGATGTTCAGAATGATAATAGTATAAAAGAGCAATCTGTAGACGACGGAATAGTATCTGATGAGGGATCTGAACTTTCTAGCCTGATTCAGACTGTATCTGATTCTGAGCTATACAGAGGATTTATATCGTATGGAGATTTTACTGTTCATGCGCTGACTTCGGCAGATACATCTCAAGCGTACAGCAGTGTACGACCATGCATTGTACGTATAGATATGAACGGAGCGAATGGAAGTGGAATTGTCTGGAAGATGGAGCATGACAGGATTGTTATAGTCACGAATAGACATGTACTGCAATATTGGGATGATCAGGCGGGAACTGTCTCATTTGTTGATGGAACAGTTACAAATGCCAAACTGATCGGTATGTCTGGAAAACACGACGTTGGTTTTCTTCAGATACCAAGCGGATGGCTGGATTATTCGTCACTTAGAGATATCCGTCAGGCTTCATATAGTATGGACGCTTATAATAATGCTTATAATGGTGAAGATGAATTCGGGGTCGGCAGCGCGAGTGGCATTGCGGCCGACTTCTATCCGGGATATATCGATAGCCTTGATACTTATATGACCGAATTTGGCGAAAACATGATATACTGTGATTCGAATGCGATACACGGTATGTCTGGCGGAGGGACTTTTGACGGCTGCGGAAACCTCATAGGAATGATCACGGGCGGATCCGATTACAATATTTCAGTATCGGTGCCGCTTCCGTCGATAATAGAAGCATACAATACGCTTGTTAACAGATGAAGAGATACAGGCATATAAAGCCTGGTTATGAAAGGAAGGAATTTCAGATGACAAAGATTGATATCGTATCAGGATTTTTAGGTGCAGGAAAGACTACACTTATCAAGAAACTTATAGGAACCGTACTTAAGGGAACGAAGGTCGTTCTGATCGAAAATGAATTTGGAGAGATCGGGATAGATGGTGGATTTCTTAAGGAATCAGGGATAGAGATAAAGGAAATGAATTCCGGATGCATCTGCTGTTCACTTGTGGGAGACTTTGGAACATCACTTAAAGAAGTGCTGTCTAAGTATGATCCGGACAGGATTCTTATCGAACCGTCAGGAGTAGGAAAACTTTCAGATGTCATGAAAGCTGTAAAGAATGCAATGGAAGGTGAGGATGTCGAGCTTGGAAGTGCTGTTGCGGTGGTTGACGGCAGCAAGAGCAAAATGTATATAAAGAACTTTGGCGAGTTCTACATCAATCAGATTCAGCATGCAGGAACGATCATGCTTACAAGAACTGACAAGATGGATGAAGAAAAGATCAGGGAATGTGTCGAAGAGATCAGAAAATATAATGAAAAAGCTACGATAATCACAACACCGCTCGATGAACTTGATGGAAAAGAAATCCTTGATACGATCGAGGGTGCAGGCGATCTTGAGAGCGAGATGATGGAAGAAGTCATGAAGCTGAAAGAAGAACACCATCATCATGACCATGACGGATGCTGCCACCATCATCACGACGATGATGATGACGATGAATGCTGCCACCACCATCACGACGATGACGATGATGATGAATGCTGCCACCACCATCATGAAGATGACGATGATGATGACGATGAATGCTGCCATCACGAACACCATGGTCATCATCATGCTGATGAGATATTTACAAGCTGGGGAATCGAGTCTCCTAAGAAATACAGTGCGGACGATGTAAACAGAATCCTGAATGAACTTGATGACACTGACAAGTATGGTATCGTACTGCGTGCGAAGGGAATGGTACCTTCAAAAGACGGTGGAGACAAGTGGGTCTATTTTGATTATGTTCCGGAGGAAAGTGAGATCAGATCAGGGAAGCCGGATGTTACGGGCAAGATATGCGTGATAGGTTCGAAGCTTAACGAGGACAATCTGAGTCTTTTATTTGCCTGAGCATTATCTGAATGATATTTTGTAAAGAATACTGAAAGATACTGGGAGGTATCATATGAAGCCAGTCTATGTCATTAACGGATTTCTTGAGAGTGGTAAGACCGAATTTCTTCTGTATACGCTGGATCAGCCATATTTCGCGATAAAAGGGGGGACTTTGCTTATCCTTTGTGAAGAGGGTGAGAAGGAGTATTCTGAAAAGATCCTTAAGAGCACTGGTACAACTCTTGTGAAACTGGATGATATTGCGGAATTTACAAAGGAACATCTTGAGGAACTTGATAAGAAGTATAAGCCTGAGCGAATCATCATAGAGTGGAACGGAATGTGGGATTTCAGACAGTTCGTCATGGCGAAGGGATGGAGAATGGAACAGCAGATCACAACGATATGCGCTGAGACCTTTTCCGTATTCTTTACAAATATGAGATCGCTCCTGGCAGAGCAGATACGTAATTCGGAACTGATAATCTTTAACAGATGCGATCCTAATACGATGGATCTTAACAAATATAAGAGAAATATAAAGGCGGTCAATCAGCGTGCGGATGTTGTCTTTGAGGATGAGAATGGTGAAGTGGATCAGATAATGGAAGATGATCTGCCATACGATATGAAGGCACCTGTCATAGAACTTGATGATAACGGATATGCGGTGTGGTTCCTTGATATCATGGATAATATGAAGAGATACGAAGGAAAGACAATAAGCTATATCGGTCAGGTGATGATTCCGAACAGACGCGATCTAAGCTATTGCTGTGTCGGAAGAAAAGCGATGACATGCTGCTCGCAGGATATAAGTTTTCTTGCGTATGCGTGCGTCTACGATAAGGTTAAGGACCTGAAAGAAAAAGACTGGGTAAAGGTTACGGCTGTTGTTAAAAATGAATTTTGGAAAGATTATAACGAAGAAGGACCTGTACTTCATGTGAAGAGCATAGAGCCGGCGAAGATGCCGGCTGGCGGCGATACACTTGATCTTACCAAATAAGTTCATTCAAGAGTCGTGTAATGTTTTGATATATTATGGCTGGCAATGATATCTTCTTTCTTTATGCGATGGAATGCGGTGCTTCTCTCAGGAGTCCTCACAAGTGCCATTGATTTATTGTAAGCCCAGAAAAGATAGTTGAAAACGTGCTTTGCGGGACCGATCTTTGAACGGGCAGTGTGCATGTAGAATTCACCTCCGGCTTCTGTAGACTTCTTTGCGTGGATATAGTCAATGAGTTCGGATTCATTCTTTATATCATCGGTTATGATCGTATAGCCCATACCTGCGGCATTTGTGCGATGGGAATCGCTTCCGCCGAATACAGGCTTGCCATAAAGCCCGGCGAGCGCGGCGGCTGCGGCATTGGCAGCACCACCTTCACAGGCATTGAAGCTTTCTATAAAATCGAACTTTTTAATGATTTCCATATGGTGGTGTCCATATCTCGTATTTACATAGCTCTGAAAGATCTCTCCATATGGGTGCGCGGGACCAAGGATACCGCCGTATCTATGAACTACATCAATCAGTATATTTATCGGCAGACCGCGGAGACCGATGATCTTGGGTCTTATGCCGCTTGGCATTATGACGATGATGTGACCTGCTTCAAATGTGTCATATTCTATGCCGCGCAGAACGACAAAATCGGGCTTATCTGTCAGCTTTTCCCAGTATTCATAAGCATGGTAGGAATCGTGATCGGTTATGAGCATTCCCTGATAACCTTTGTCCTTTAGAATCTTGATATTTTCGAGAAGAGGCATAGTCCCATCGATCGAGCCCTCTTTTGTGTGGCAGTGCATATCGAGTTTCATAGTGATACCTCCAAATCAATACAGCATATATATATTTTATATCATTTGATGCAAGTGTCAAAAGAAGCAAAGCAATTCGCAGCATCATAATATACACTTGTTTCTATATATGTAATATACTACAAGAGAGACGGCAGAGAGAAGGAAATAAGATGGAAAACGTATGGAGCAGTAAAGACGGTGATAATACGGCTGATGAAAAGCTTACTAATGAAGATCTCTATAATGAACAGATAGAACTTCTGAAAACATTTCTGAAAAATGGAGCAATAACTGAAGCACAGTATCACAAATCCGCTGACGCTCTGACAGCAAAGATGAAGCATTAATCAAAGAATGAAGCACTTAGCATAGAATGATGGATTAAGAGAATGATGCATTAAGATGCATGTTGCAAACAATAGAGCCTAGTTATAAAATAATAGCGTTGCGAAAAACGACAGAAGTATGAATGGAGTCTACAAGTGGCAGATTACAGTAAAGAAATAAAAAGAAGAAGAACATTTGCGATAATTTCGCATCCTGATGCAGGTAAGACGACTCTTACAGAGAAGTTCCTGCTATACGGAGGAGCGATAAATCTTGCAGGAAGCGTTAAGGGCAAAGCGACTGCGCGTCATGCGGTATCCGATTGGATGGAGATCGAGAAGCAGAGAGGTATCTCGGTAACATCGAGTGTGCTTCAGTTTGAATATGACGGATTCTGCATAAATCTTCTTGATACTCCGGGACATCAGGATTTCTCGGAAGATACATATAGAACACTTATGGCGGCTGACTGTGCTGTCATGGTAATAGATGCTTCAAAGGGTGTCGAGGCTCAGACAAGGAAACTTTTTAAAGTCTGTGTCATGAGGCATATTCCTATTTTTACATTTATCAATAAGCTTGACAGAGATGCCAGAGATACATTTGATCTTCTCGATGATATTGAGAAAATCCTTGGGATAGATACATGTCCTATGAATCTGCCTATCGGTTCAGGTAAGGAATTCAAAGGTGTGTACGATATCAAGGGTGGAAATATCATCACATTTTCCGGTACCGAGAAGGGAACCAAAGAAGGAAAAGAAGATATCATTTCATTTAAGAATAAAGATAAGGTCATAGCAGCGATCGGCAATGATGCATATGAAACGCTTGCTGAGCAGATAGATCTTTTTGAAGGAGCGGGAGCAGACTTTGACATGGAAGCAGTCACGGCAGGTCTTCTTACTCCGGTCTTTTTCGGATCGGCACTTACGAATTTTGGTGTAGAGATCTTTTTACAGAATTTTCTTAAGATGGCACCTGAGCCGACAGCGAGAACATCAGATCAGGGTCTTATAGATCCGGTCGCGCATGACTTCTCAGCATTTGTTTTCAAGATTCAGGCAAATATGAACAAGGCTCATCGTGACAGAGTGGCATTTATGAGGATATGTTCAGGAAAGTTCGATCCAAGTCAGGAAGTAAAGCATGTTCAGGGAGGTAAGGTAATGCGTCTTTCACAGCCGCAGCAGATAATGGCTGACGAGAGAAAGATCCTTACTGAGGCATATGCCGGGGATATCATCGGAGTGTTCGATCCGGGCATATTTGCTATTGGCGATACGCTCTGCATGCCGAAAGAAGAGTTTAAGTATGCGGGAATCCCGACATTTGCACCGGAGCATTTTGCACGTGTTTCACAGATAGATACGATGAAACGTAAACAGTTCGTGAAGGGAATCACACAGATAGCGCAGGAAGGCGCAATTCAGGTGTTCCAGGAATTCAATACAGGACTTGAAGAGATAATCGTAGGTGTAGTCGGAATGCTGCAGTTCGATGTCTTAAGGTTCCGTCTGGAAAATGAATATAATGTCGAGATAAGGCTCGAAAATCTGCCATATGAGTATATCAGATGGATTGAGAATAAGGATGATTTCGACGTTGAGGAGATGACGGGAACATCTGACATGTATAAGATCAAGGATCTTAAGGGCAATCCACTCCTTTTATTTATCAACGAATGGAGCATAGGAATGACAACCGAGAGAAATAAGGGACTTGTACTTTCGGAATTCGGGCATGAATGATGAAGAGATGCAGGGCATATCTGGTCGTTATACTGATTGCTGCAACGCTTCTGTCTGCATGTGAGGTTCCGCCGTGTCCGATAGTCATTCCGACTGAGGATACAGCTGTATCACCTGATAGTGAGACTTATTCGTCAGGTTCAGATGAATCTGAGGGCGAAACAGGAAACACAGATGCCGGAGAAACAGGAAATACATACGAGACAGACAGCAAGGGTGGAGCAGACGGCACTTATGGCAGCAGCTCATCTGAATCAGCAGAAGGAACAATAGCAGACTATGATGCTGGAAATACAAAGTATTATGCCTATAGTACACTTGATGATAGCGATAAGGCTGTCTACGACTGTATGTATGAAGCAATGCGTGATCTGCATAAAGAAACGATAATTCCGACGACTGATGAGACTGGTCTTGATAAGATCTTCACATGTGTGAATGATGATCATCCGGAGCTGTTTTATGTAAATGGATTCAAGTATGTAAAATATACGCTTGCAGGTATCGTTAAAAAGATCGTTATGCAGCCGGCTTATACAATGGACAGTGATGAAGTCATTTCGAAAAGATCCCAGATAGATGAATATGTAAGTAAGTGTCTTTCGGGAGTCCCGGATGGCGGGGATGATTATGATAAGATAAAATATATATATGAGTATCTGATCCAAAACACTGATTACAGGCTGGGTGCTCAGAACAATCAGAATATCTGCTCAGTATTTATCACGAAAGAATCTGTGTGTCAGGGATATTCTAAAGCGACTCAGTATCTGCTGCAGAAGCTTGGCATAGAAGCAGTGACAGTTGATGGAAATGCGAATGGTGTGCCGCATGCATGGAATGTCGTAAAGTCTGACGGTAACTGGTACTATCTTGATACGACGTGGGGAGATGCAGAATATCAGAAGAAACAGGGTGAAGCATCAGAAGCATCATTTGATGTGATCAATTATGATTATCTGTGTGTTACAGGTGACGATATCATGAGAACACATACGGTTGATCATAAATTTTCATTGCCGGACTGCACTGCGAACGCGGATAATTATTATATAAGGGAAGATCTTTATTTTACAGGGACTGATAAGGATAAGCTTAAAGATATATTTTCAAAGGCAAGACAGAACGGAGAAAAAGAAGTCAGATTCAGGTGCTCGGACAAGAATGTATATGATGAGATGTACAAATATCTGATAACGGATCAGAAGATATTTGGTCTTATCGGACAATCAGGAAAGACAATAACTTACGTCAACAGCCCGGAGACATATACTTACGGGTTCTGGATTGATGAATGAACCAGGATCACCGGCAGGTGCTGATCCAAGGAACAGATATGGGAAAAAACTGTGGCGTGACAGAAAAAGATATGCCGTACTTGTCGTATCAGTTTAATTTTGATATACTTAGAACAATTACCGGTTCGAAAACCGCAGAGGACAGATGAATGCGGATATCGGGAGGAGCATAAGATGGCTAAGGAAAATGAGACAATTAAAAATAAAGAAACGGGATCAGTGAACCTTGGAAGCGTAAAGATCGCGGATGATGTCGTTGCGTCTATTGCAGCCATTGCAGCGTGTGAAGTAGATGGTGTAAAGAGGATCGATGGAACTGCGAGTGAAAACCTTTTCAGCAAGGTTGGTATCAGAGGAGTGACAAGAGGCGCCAAAGTTGAAGTGAACGGGAAACAGGTTCGGGCGGCTGTTGCGATAATCATGGATTATGGTTATAACATTCCTGAGACATGCCAGTACGTTCAGAAGAGAGTAAAGAATTCGATCGAGAATATGACAGGTCTTGAAGTTGTTGACGTTAATATCCGTATTGCAGGAATAAACGTAGAAGGATAATGATAATCATATGAACAGGCGACAGATCAGGGAACAGCTTTTTATTTTGCTGTTTCGTATTGAATTTCACAGCAGGGAAGAAATGCCGGAGCAGGAAAGATTTTATTTCGAAGGGAATGATGCCCCTGTCGGCGATGATGCGGTATATATTGATTCAAAGTTCGGAAAGATAATGGAACATCTTGATGAGATCGATACAATGCTTAAGGACAATACCGAAGGCTGGGATCTTAACAGAATAGGAAAGGCTGAACTTGCGATACTCAGACTTGCGGTCTATGAGATCAAGTTTGATGATGATATTCCGACAGGAGTAGCCATAAATGAAGCCGTCGAACTGGCGAAGATATATGGTCAGGATCAGTCATCAGGGTTTATAAACGGTATACTTGCAAAGTTCGCATGAGCATGATATGACAACTTATTTAGTCTCACAGGTCAATTCATATATCAAGAATATGTTCACACAGGATTTCATGTTGAAATCTATCGCCGTAAAAGGTGAAGTGAGCAACTGCAAATATCATACATCAGGGCATATCTATTTTACGCTCAAGGATGAAAATGCAGCCATTTCATGTGTAATGTTCGCTGGAAACAGGAGCGGGCTTGGGTTTGAAATGCAGGATGGGATGCAGGTCGTTGCGACCGGGACGATCGATGTTTATGTACGTGACGGGAAATATCAGCTTTATGCCAGGAAGATAGAACGGGACGGTACGGGTGCACTCTATGAACGCTTTGCACTTCTGAAACAGGAACTTGAAGAGAAGGGCATGTTTGATCCTATGTACAAACAGCCTATACCGCGGTATGTTCGAAGACTGGGAGTCATTACAGCGCCGACCGGCGCAGCAGTCCGCGATATCATTCAGATATCAAAGCGGAGAAACCCTTATATTCAGATAATATTATATCCGGCAGTAGTTCAGGGCGCACAGGCAGTAAAAAGTCTGACAGCGGGACTGAAAGCGATGGAAAAGATGAATGTCGACGCGGTGATAATCGGACGCGGAGGCGGATCTATAGAAGATCTGTGGGCTTTTAACGAAGAGATCGTGGCGCAGGCTATATTTGACTGCAAGATTCCCGTGATATCGGCAGTCGGGCATGAGACAGATACGACAATATCTGATTTTACAGCAGATCTGCGGGCACCGACACCATCTGCAGGGGCAGAACTTGCAGTACGGGAACTGTCAGAGACAGATGATCGCATAGCACAGTATGAGCGGCAGCTCAAAAGGCTCATGAATGAACGGATAAGTACATATAAGCAGAGATTGAGGCAGGATCAGATGAGGATAGGATATCTGAATCCGATATCACGTCTCAGAGAGCAGAAGACTTATGTGATCTCGTGTCGTGATAAGCTTGAGAAGCTTATGTGTGATAAGATAACTGATGCCAGAAGACGAACTGATCTTTCAGGCAGATTTGATCAGATGATCAAGAACAGAATAGTAGCGGCAAGACACAGGACCGAGATCAATGCTGGGCGTCTCGATATGTTATCTCCGCTTAAGCGTCTTTCAGGAGGCTATACTTACACAGAAGATGTGAGCGGGCACAGGATATGCAGTACCGGTGATGTGAATATAGGACAGGTCATTATAACGAGATTTGCTGACGGAACAGTCACATCAAAAGTTGAGAATGCAGAGAAAATATAGAAGATAAAGAAGATTATTTAGAAGACAGGCATAGATCATAATATCCGGAGGAAAATATGGCTGAGAAGAAAACAAGTAAAACAGCATCTGCGGGTGAGCAGGATAATAAAACGCTTGATGAGCTTTTTACAGAGGTAGAGAGTAAGATAGGAAGTCTCGAAAATGATGACCTTTCTCTTGAAGAGTCATTTGAAAGATATAAATCCGGGATGGAGCTTCTTAAAATGTGTAATGAGCGTATAGACAGGACTGAAAAACAGGTTCTTGAGATTGAAGAAGACGGAAACGTACGACCGTATGATGGAGAAGAATGAAATGGAATTTGATGAAGAGATGAACAAAAGGTGCTGCGCGGCAGAAGAAGTGATCAGATCATATCTGCCGGCTGAGGAGGGGTACCAGAAAACTCTCATAGAAGCGATGAATTACAGTATTCGTTCAGGCGGTAAGAGACTTCGCCCTATGATGATGTATGCGTCTGCTGAGATGTTTGGGACACCGGTCAAAATGATAGAACCGTTTATGGCGGCGATAGAGATGATACATACATATTCGCTTGTTCATGATGATCTTGCGGCTATGGATAATGATGAATATAGACGCGGGAAGCGTACGACTCATGCTGTATATGGTGAAGGGATGGGAGTACTTGCGGGTGATGGACTTCTGAATTATGCGTTTGAGACAGCACTTAAGTCATTTGACCTTACGTCTGATAATGATGATAAAGAAAGATGCCTTAAGGCATTAAAGATCCTGGCAGATAAGGCTGGCATATATGGAATGGCTGGAGGACAGGGCGCAGATATCGAATCGGACAATACAGGTGAATCATCGGAAGAACTTCTTATGTTCATTCATGAGCATAAGACTGCGGCGATGATACAGTCGGCGATGATGATCGGTGCTGTTTTGCAGGGAGCATCTGACGCGGATGTTTCGAAGATAGAAGAGAGTGCATATCACATCGGCATAGCATTTCAGATAAGGGATGATATACTTGATGTTACCAGTACAAAAGAAATACTAGGCAAGACGACTGGAAAAGATGTGCAGGAACATAAGCTGACTTATGTTTCTATGCATGGAATCCCAGAGGCTGAAAAACAGGTGGAGGTTCATTCTGAAAGAGCCGAGATGCTTCTTTCAGAAGTTGGAATGGGTGATGGCTTTCTTATGGAACTGATAGGGAGACTAGTTGGACGTGACAAATAGGAGCGATATGCTGCTTGATCAGATAAGACAACCGAATGATATAAAGAAGATACCGCCTGATGAGTGGAACGAACTGGCGGATGAGATACGCAGTTTTCTTATAGAATCTATAAGTGAGACAGGCGGTCACCTTGGATCTAACCTGGGAACAGTCGAACTTACAATGGCGCTTCATCTATTTCTTGATCTGCCGGAGGATAAGATCGTATGGGATGTGGGACATCAGTCATATACACATAAGATCCTGACAGGGAGACGTGACGGGTTTGCGACGCTGCGGCAGTATGGCGGTATGAGCGGATTTCCGAAACGCGCAGAAAGTGACTGCGATTGTTTTGATACAGGTCACAGTTCTACATCTATATCAGCAGGACTTGGTCTTGTCAAGGCAAGGGATCTTGAGAAGAAAGACTATACTGTTGTATCAGTGATAGGTGATGGTTCAATGACGGGCGGTATGGCATATGAAGCTCTGAATAATGCGTCTAAACTGACTACCAATTTTATAATCGTTCTTAATGATAACAATATGTCTATTTCCGAGAATGTCGGCGGAATATCAAAATATCTGAACAGTATCAGAACGGCAGATAAATACCTTGACCTTAAGGAAGACATATATAACTCTCTTCATGGAAAATCAAAACATAGCGACAAACTGGTTGAGAATATACGGAAGACAAAGAACAGTCTGAAACAGCTGGTTATACCCGGTATGCATTTTGAAGATATCGGTATAACATATCTCGGACCTGTGGACGGACATAATATTGATGAGATGGTCCGGGTGTTCAGAGAAGCTCAGAGAGTAAAAAAAGCAGTCATAGTTCATGTGAAGACACAAAAGGGTAAAGGATATGAACCTGCGATAAGGCATCCTGCCAGATTTCATGGGACAGATCCTTTTGATATAGCAACAGGACTTCCTAAAAAACCTCAGACAAAGGCAAGTTATACAAACATTTTTTCAACTGTTATGATCAAGATGGCGTCGCGTGATGACAAAGTTGTTGCTATAACAGCGGCTATGCCGGATGGTACTGGTCTGAAAAGATTCAGAAATATGTTTTCTGACAGATTTTTTGATGTCGGAATCGCGGAGCAGCATGCAGTGACATTTGCCGCCGGACTTGCCGCAGGAGGGATGAAACCTGTTGTAGCGATCTATTCTTCATTTCTTCAAAGAGCTTATGATCAGATAGTACATGATGTATGTCTTCAGAATCTGCCGGTACTGTTTGCTATTGACAGAGCAGGTCTTGTCGGGGCTGACGGAGAAACGCATCAGGGGATATTTGACCTTTCATTTCTCTCAGCGATACCGAATATAACAGTAATGGCACCTAAGAATAAATGGGAACTTTCGGATATGATAAAGTTTGCGCTTAAACTTGGCAGACCGGCTGCAATACGATATCCAAGGGGTGAAGCATATGACGGGCTCCATGATTTCAGAAGTCCTGTCGAACTTGGAAAATGTGAGGTAATATATGAAGAAGAAGATATATGCCTTTGTGCCGTAGGAAGTATGGTAAAGACGGCAGAACAGGTGCGGAAGAAACTTAAGAGTATGGGTTATTCATGCTCACTTGTAAATGCCAGATTCGTAAAGCCGATAGATACTGAATCATTTGACCTCCTCTCAAAAGGACACAGACTTTTTGTGACAATGGAAGAGAATGTACTATCAGGCGGTTATGGCGATCATGTGAGGGATTATGTAAGTGATGCTGATCTTAAGGTGCAGGTACTCTCGATAGGAATAAGCGACAGATATGTGGAACATGGAAGCGTAGATCTGCTTCAGAAAGAACTTGGACTTGACGTGGACACAATCACTGAAAAGATAGTTACAAAGTATATCTCAGTGCTTGGTGACTGAACACTTAATATAGACGTTAAAACGAGAAATGATTCGATATAGAATCAGATATGAAAGGAAAAAAGTTAAATGAAAGAAAAAGAAAGACTGGACAATCTTGTATTTGCCAAGAAATTCGCACCATCAAGAGAGCAGGCAAAAGCACTTATCATGTCTGGAATAGTATACGTGAATGGACAGAAAGAAGATAAGCCGGGAACGGAATTCGCTACGGCTGGAATCAAGGTTGAGGTGCGCGGAAGTACGCTGAGATTTGTCAGTAGAGGCGGACTAAAGCTTGAAAAAGCGCTCTCTGATTTTCCGATAGATCTAAGTGGAAATGTATGCCTTGATATAGGCGCATCAACAGGCGGATTTACTGACTGTATGCTGCAGGCAGGAGCTGTTAAGGTATATGCTGTCGATGTAGGTTACGGGCAGCTTGACTGGAAACTTAGAAATGACGAACGTGTAGTAAGCATGGAGAAGACTAATTTTAGATATATGAAGCCGACTGACCTGCCTGAGCAGGTTGATTTTGCATCATGTGACGTGGCATTCATATCTCTTGACAAAATACTCGAACCGGCAAGAGCTCTTCTTAAACCGGAAGGAAGCATGATATGTCTTATCAAGCCGCAGTTTGAGGCTGGACGTGAGAAAGTCGGGAAAAAGGGTGTGGTACGTGATCCTTCTGTGCACGAGGAAGTATCTGCAAGGATCATCAATCTGGCATATAACACAGGATTTGATATTGCCGGGCTTACATATTCACCGATAAGAGGACCGGAAGGGAACATTGAGTATCTGCTGTATCTTAAGAATACAGATCGAACAGCAGTACAAGAAGGCACTGAGGGCTTTAAGAAAATCGCATCTGAGCCGGAATGGGACAGACAGATCAAGAACACGGTGAAAAAGGCACATCAGATGCTGCAGAAAGGCTGAAGATGAGACATTTTTATATTATCACTAACGAGCTTAAGGATCCGGGCAGTATATACCGGAACAGAATAAGAAATCTTCTCTGCAGCGGAAACAGTGAGGCATCAGTCAAGATAGGCAAGCGCACGATGGTCAATGGAAGACCTGGCACTGATCCTGACGATATTCCGGATGACACTGACTGTATTATCGTTCTTGGCGGGGATGGAACGCTTCTTCAGGCAGCGCGGGACACTATTTCCTGCGGCATTCCGCTCATCGGTATCAACCTTGGAAATATAGGATATCTTGCTGAAGTTGAACTTTCAGATACGGACGAAGCGATGAGATGTCTCCTTAATGATGAGTGTCAGGTAGAAGAACGGATGATGCTTTTCGGAACGCTTAGTGCCGGCGGAAAGTCGATAGAAGATCATGCACTTAACGATGTCGTGATAACAAGACTTGGAAATGTACAGATCATGAGGTATGAAGTATACGTAAATGGTCATCTTCTGAACGAATTTCTTGCAGATGGAATGATCGTTGCGACTCCAACAGGATCGACAGGATATAATCTTTCCGCTGGCGGACCGATAGTCGAACCTGGTGCACAGACACTTGTCCTTACACCGATATGTTCGCATATGCTTCATGCAAGAAGCATAATCCTGTCGCCGGATGATGAGATAAGGATAGAGATCGTATCGGGACGATGTATGGAAGATGTACAGACCGTTGATGCAAGTTTTGACGGTAATAGTGTCATAAGACTTCATACAGGAGACAGCGTTACGGTGAGAAGATCTTCACGTACTGCGAAGATACTGAAACTTAAACAGGAAAGCTTTTTAAATATCCTCCGCAAGAAAATGGGAGATGCATAACAGAAACTGCCGTTTGTAAAAAGGGGAACGCGAAGATGAAAAGAAGCAGACACGATAAGATAATTGAGCTTGTTCAGAAATATGATATCGAAACACAGGAAGATCTTGTCTCTAAACTCAGAGAAGCCGGGTATGAAGTGACTCAGGCAACTGTTTCACGCGACATACGTCAGATGAGGCTTACGAAGATCGCCGGGAGAGACGGCAAGCAGAAATATTTTGTAATGCCTGCTGATGACGGGTATCTTGGTGATAAGTACAGCCGTGTTCTGAAGGAAGGTTTTGTTTCAATAGAAGCAGCAATGAACATGATAGTGATAAAGACTGTCTCTGGTATGGCTATGGCTGTCGCAGCCGCACTTGATGATATGAAGATGGATGAGATAGTCGGATCTATTGCCGGAGACGATACAATAATGTCAGCGACACGCTCACCGGAAGATGCACAGAACGTGATGAGCAAGATCAAGAGTGCTATAGGGAAATAAGATAGAAAACAGAGGTTACATATGCTGGAGAGTCTTCATGTAAAAAATCTGGCTCTGATCAAAGAGTCTGAGATCGAATTCGGTCCGTCTTTTAACATTCTTACAGGAGAGACGGGAGCCGGCAAATCTGTGGTGATCGGTTCAATAGGGCTGGCGCTGGGTGACCGTGCGGGAGATAAAGTGATCCGCGACGGTGCTGAATATGCGCTTATCGAGCTTACATTCCATATTGGTGAAAAAGAAAAAAGAAAAATTAAAGAGATGGAACTTCCTGAAGGAGATGATGATTCTGTTGTCATTCAGAGAAGGATATATCCGGGGCGCACAGTATGCAGAGTAAATGGAGAGAATGCTACATCGCGTCAGCTTAAAGCGCTCTCACAGATACTGATAGATATATATGGACAGCGGGAGCATCAGACACTTCTTGATACAAGAAGTCAGAAGAAAGTCTTAGATGATTACGCGGGAAATGATCTTTCTGAGATAACGGACAAGATAGGTATGGTATATGCGGAATATTCGGACATACTTTCCAGATTATCCGAAGACAGCACTGATTCAGATACAAGGAAAAGACAGGCGGATCTTGCACGCTTTGAAGTGAACGAGATCGAGAATGCCGATCTTCGAGAAGGTGAAGATGAGCGTCTTGAGTCGGACTATAGAAGAATGTCGAATGCACAGCGTATAAGCGAAGCATATGGGAAAGCATTTGGTCTGTGCAGCACAGATAACGAGGAAAGTGCCGGATCGGCGGTAAGTGCTGCAATACGTGAGATGAAGACAGTAGCCACACTTGATGATGACAGTGAAGATCTCGAAAAACAACTGTCTGATATCGATGGGCTTATCAGCGACTTCTGCAGGCAGATTCAGGGGGAGATGGAATCTCTTTCATTTGAACCGGAAGAATTCGCACAGACAGAAGAGAGACTTGATCTTGTTAATCATCTCAAAGACAAATATGGAAAGACAATAAAAGAAATATATGAGTATCGTGACAGGCAGGCTGAACTCATAGAGAAATATGATGATTATGATAACTATCGCGCAGGTCTCATTTCCAGGAAAGAAAAGATGGAGACGGAACTTAGATCGCTATGCAGTATGGCATCAAAGGTTCGTAGTAAATATGCAGAAGACCTTTCTGATAAAATGGAAAAAGCGATGGCAGATCTTAATTTTCTTGCGTCTACGTTCAGAATTGAAGTTACGCCATCAGAAGAGAAGATCGGATCTGACGGGTATGATTCGGTTGAGTATCTTATCTCAACGAATCCGGGAGAAAAACCTAAAGCTCTTACGGATACAGCAAGCGGAGGTGAACTTTCGAGGATAATGCTTGCACTTAAGACTGTGACTGCAGGCAAAGATGATATCGGAACGCTCATATTTGATGAGATAGATACAGGGATAAGCGGAAGAACTGCGTGGATGGCTGCAGAGAAGATGGCTGAGCTTTCTAAGAGACATCAGATAATATGTATAACACATCTTCCGCAGATAGCAGCTATGGAAGATACTCATTTTCTTATCGAGAAAAATGTTAAAGACGGACATACTTTCACTGATATAAATGAACTTGATGAAAAAGAAAGTACCGCCGAGATCGCGAGGATGCTCGGCGGCGATGTTGTTACTGAAAGTGCTCTCACAAATGCTTGTGAGATGATAGATCAGGCCAAGAAATTTAAGGCTGGAAATACTTGATCTTATTTTCCATAATTTGGTGTACACGTAAGGTTGAGACCAAGCTTACGGTAGATCTTTTCATCGACAGGGGACAGTATGACGGAGCTGTGTGCTTCACATCCGCGGAGATGCGGCAGTTGTTCGATCGCAAGCTTTGCATTTTCATTTGTCGAGGCAGAGCTTGATAGTGCGATCAGGATCTCATCTGTGTGGAGACGCGGATTATTGCTCCCTAAGTATTCGGTCTTGAGTTTCTGTATCGGGGCGATTGATTCGGCAGAAACAAGGTGTTCATCATGTGATATACCGGCAAGCTCTTTCAGTGCATTAACGAGAACAGCAGCGGCAGGTCCCATGAGGTCTGTTGTCTTTCCTGTTATCATGCGGCCGTCGGCGAGCTCTATAGCGGCACATGGATGTCCCGTAAGTTCTTCACGTGTAAGCGCTGCGGATACGACTGTGCGGTCATTGGGAGTTATCTCTGCCTGCTTTAAGAGAAGTTCCTGCTTATATAATTCTTCTTTGGATGCATCTCCTTTTTTCACTGCACATGCGCTCTTATAGTATCTTCTAAGAATTTCCTGCTTGGCAGCGTTACGGCATATCTCATCATTTGTGATGGCAAATCCTGCCATATTTACACCCATGTCGGTAGGAGATTTATATGGGCACTCGCCCATGATCTTTTCAAGTATTGAAGAGAGCACGGG
>JAGPKJ010000095.1 GCA_018053995.1 Lachnospiraceae bacterium
CCAGTTAATATCGTAACTCCCGTGTTTTCTGCTATCGCCTTTTTTTCAATCCTTATAAGCACCGGTGTTGCCTTCAGTTTTTCATTTGAGATCGGAAATTTTAATAAGGAAGGAGCAAATGAATTCTTCGGACAGGGTGTTATCATGGCTATCGCGATCGGCATGATCATGCTTTTAGTCACTATCTTAGGAAAAAACCTTTATTTTAGCGTTCTTAGTCCATCCGCAGATGTTCTTGGCTACGCTAAAGGTTACTATATGATCTATCCGTTCATCGCGCTGCTTTATCCTATCTTCTGTCTGCTCAGCAGTTCGATCTATGCCGACGGAGATGATCTCATCTGCAACATATCTAATCTGACACAGATCTTCGGAAATATAATCTGTTCACTTATCCTCAGCCGCTTCTTCGGAATAACCGGAATAAGCCTTGGCACTCTGATCGGGATAATATCCTCTATCATTGTACTTCTGTTTCATTTTCGCCGTAAACAGTGTTCACTTGCGTTTGAAAAACATTTTTCTGTAAATGACGCTATCCACATATTCAGATTTGGAGCAACCGACGGCGCACAGTATATCTGCAGTTCCATAATGCTTTATGTTGTAAACGGGTTTGTGATATCGAGGTTTGGAAGTGATCTGCTTCCGGTAGTCACTGTCGTTTCCTGCGTGATCGAGATGACTATCATATTTGACGGGATCGGAGAGTCCGTTTCGCCGCTTCTTAGCGTTTTCTTTGCCGAAAAGAACAACCCTGGAATACGCAGCCTCATGCGTACCGCAAAGTTTACAGCCATATCGGAAGGGCTCATATTTTCAGTTTTCCTGTTCATCTTTGCAGGCAAGATCCCCGGTATCCTTGGAATTACAGATAAGACAGTAATATCACAGTGTATACCTGCTATCCGTATCACTGCTTCGACTTTGATATTCTCTGCGCTTGAATATCTTCTTACTTCCTATTTCATTATACAGAATCGGGTACTGCTTCCTGTCATTATTACTGCAATATACTTTTTATTTACGCCAGTATCTTTGGGAATCTTCCTTGCATCATTTATCGGCATTAACGGTCTTTGGATCGGCATGGCAGCCGCACCGATACTTGCAATTTTGATTGGCTCTGTGATAGTGATGTGCCGTTACGGTAAAACTGCTGTCCCGCTTATTCTTGATGCCAAAAATGATATAGGAATATCTTCTTACGATATCGTGCTGACCCCGGAAAACACTATAAAAATGCGTGATGATATTGAATGTCTGCTTCGTAAGAACAACGTCACGGACAAAACTATCTACAGGATCATGCTGCTTATCGAAGAACTTGGCACACTTATAACCGAACAAAACCCCGGGAAAAAGATATACTGCGAATGCACGATAAAAATTTCAGATTCTGAAAAAGAGATAAAGATCATAATGCGTGACAGCGGTAAGATCTTCAATATCACGGATTCTGATATGGAGATCTCATCACTGAACGCATTCGTTGTTTCGAGTATGATGGAAAAATACGAGAACAGAAAGAACCTTACGACTATGGGCTACAACCGCAATGAATTCCTCATTAGCGATTCCGAGGGATAAACCCGGATTTTTTGTATAGCTTTGTCAGATCTGTCAGACGATCGTAAGAATATCGGAAAAGCCTGTTACATCAAAGATTTCTTTTACTGATTCGTTGACGTTGCAGATTGTAAACTTTCCCTGACCTTTCATTTTCTTGGAAATAGTAAGAAGGACTCTCAGTCCTGCACTAGAGATATATTCAAGATCTTTCATGTCCATGCTAAAATCCGTGATCTCTGCCGGAATATCTTTTACTTCGTTTTCCAACTGTGGCGACGTCACTGTATCAAGCCTGCCGCTTATCTTCATCTGAAGTTTGGAACCATCTGCTTTTTTTTCGATCTCCATATGTCAGCCTCCTTATATAGAACATTGGTATAAAAAGATTATATCAGATTTTTAAGTCAAATAGAATCAAAGTCATCGCTTCTTTTACATCTTTTTCATATTTGATTTTATGGCAAATCAAAGGAAATAGCTTTATACTTATCTTATGTTACGGATATCAATATGATGCTGCGGATTGTTTCATTTATTAAAATGTAGTTCCTACATTCAGAAGCCGTGCAATTTTCTATAAACACTCGGAGGATAGATATGAAGCATAAAAAATCCCTTAGCCGTACAATCATGGTCAATATGATGCTGCTTGGCATCGTTCTTGTAATCTCCCTTTCAATAGTGATCGGAATATTATATAAAAGATCCGTGGTAAAGGAAGCCCACGAGACTGTTGCCGGTTTCTGCACTGCCGCCTCGGATTACATAGACGGAGACAGCATAAAGACTTATGCGCAGACCCTTAAGCCCGATGATTATTACAGACAGATAGAAAAATACCTGTCTGTGCTTCAGGATAATACAAATGTAACATTCTACTATGTCTATATACCTAAAGAAAACGATGTTGTGATCATATGGGATACTGACGAAAATGATGCCGCTTCTGACGGCACTGTCCTCGGACAGCACCAGGCTTATCCTGATGGCGGAAAAGAATACTGCGATGCGATATTCTGTAAAGACCCGTCTATGCAGTCTTTCATCACAGAGGATGATACTTATGGCGCTATCGCTACCGCTTCATATCCTATATTTGATAAAGAAGGAGAGCCAGTCGCGCTCGTAGGTGTCGATGTCGCACTTCCCGGAGTTCGTGAGAATTTTTACAAATTTGTCCTCACAGCATCCCTTACTGTTATCATCGTCATCCTCCTTTCAATGATCGTTTATTATTTTCTCGTTAAGAAAAGGATTCTGACTCCTATCAGAAAACTCGATGATGCAGCAAAACATATGGTCGATCACATTGACGGCGATTCCGATACAGCTCTTGATATACACGCAGACAACGAACTCGGTGAACTTGCCGATTCTTTCTCTCATATGGGAAATGAGGTGAAAGATTACATAAACAGACTTTCCGAAGCAAGAGCTGAAAAAGAGAAGAGCGACGCAGAACTGAATGTTGCCACTCAGATACAGTTGGACATGTTGCCTTCTATTTTCCCGGCTTTCCCCGAAAAAAAACAATTTGATATATATGCTTCAATGCATCCGGCAAAAGAAGTCGGCGGTGATTTCTACGATTTCTATATGATAGACGAAGATCACTTGTGTCTTGTGATCGCAGATGTTTCCGGAAAAGGTGTACCCGCTGCACTCTTTATGGTAATTGCCAAAACACTTATTAAAAATAAGGCATCACAGGGCGGATCTCCATCCGAAACTCTTGAATATGTCAATAACCAGCTTTGTGACAATAACAAGGCAGACATGTTTGTCACCATCTGGCTTGGCATCCTGGAACTGTCAACCGGAATCATGACTGCGTCAAATGGCGGACACGAGTTCCCTGTGGTATATCACAAATCTTCAGATAATTTTGAATTGCTTAAAGATAAGCATTGTTTTGTACTTGGTGCTTTGGAAAATACTAAATATACCGAATATACATTCAGATTAGATGCGGGAGACAGGCTGTTCATCTATACGGATGGTGTTCCGGAAGCTATCAATTCCGATACCGTTCAATACGGTACAGACCGCATGCTGCAGGAACTTAACGATCACAAGGTACTTAACGCAGAGGAACTCCTGCCTTACATGCTTGATTCGATAAAGCATTTTGCCGGCAGCGCTCCGCAGTTTGACGATATCACGATGCTCAGCATTACTTTCCTGGGAAATGAGAGGACTGATGAACACGTTAACCCCTCTCATATAATGACGGTAGCGGCAAATAATAATAACGTGCAGGCTGTCACTGATTTTGTAAATGACTATCTGAATGAGATCAATTGTTGCACTAAATCAATCAATCAGATCGATGTCGCACTTGAAGAGCTCTTTTCAAATGTTGCAAATTACGCATATGTTCCCGAGACCGGCAGCTGCACTATAGAAATCAGCAAAAAAGATGACCGCGCAGTGATCACACTTACTGACAGCGGCAAAGCCTATGATCCTACCGCACTCCCGAACCCCGACACAACCTTGTCTGCAGAAGAGCGGCCTATAGGCGGTCTCGGCATCTTTATCGTAAGAAAGACTATGGATGATTTTTACTACAAACGCATAGAAGACCGGAACATCACTACATTTGAAAAAAAGCTTAACTAAAGACAGCAGACTGCTTCTTGTCTCTATCTCAACAGGCATACTGCTTCTTCGCGCAATAATTTATCTCACCGCTATATATAAGAAGCAGTGCGCCCTGTGATCCTTTGTGTATTCAGCCGGAACCGTGCTCTCATAATCCTTAGTAAATGCTCTTGCGATCGTTCCTTCCGACTTATCCTTCCAGACCTGACTCCATGCCTTATTTGCCGCATCCTTGATATCATCGCCTTCAAGATCATATTTCTTATAAGCGCCCAAAGCGCATTTCTGCTCCATCATTCCAAAAAAAGTCGGATCTACAGTAAACACCGTCAGATCATATGCACCTTCCTCATCGGACTCATAATCCGAGTACTCTGATATTGGAGAAAGTCCCTGAAGAAATCTTCCGTCACTGTCATACATTAGCGGGATCTTGCCGCTGACTATATCCCTCCACATATCATCAATCCTCGCCATGCCCTCTTTAGAATTGTTCGTCCTGATCTTGATACTCTTAAGTGTATATGTTATTATCTTCTCCTTTGATTTACATATATGCTTGGTGGGAATCCCAAAAATAAACAGGCCCCTAACACCGCATTAAAAGCCGTTGCCGTCACCGCAGCAGCCCCAGCCAGTTGATAAGTCCTCTTTTTTCATTTTCAATCATATTTTTTCTCCTTGCCGTCCCTCTGCCTGTAAAACAGGAATTTTGCTCAAAATGTTCACCTTCCAAATTCAAGGTTGTGTGGCAGATTATGCTCATAATCTTCAAATGATTACAAACTATTTTTTATCTGCTGATTCAAACCGTTTTAATATATCTTCACAGCAACTATAGAAAATTGGAGCAGATATACGTTTAGCTCTACCAGTATCATATAAGCTTTTACATACAAATATTAAATCATTAATGTTTCCATGGAGTGTCATTATTTTTCTTGTTAGTATATTATTTGCAAACATTCTTTTCATTAGATGTGACGAAACAAATGTTGGAAGTTTATATACAAGTAACTCGTTATTATAGTTTTTTAGATTCACGTTTCTGGACTCTATTATTTTAGATGTTTCGCGGATAGCATTAATTGCTTTGGCAAGCATTTGGGGAGACTCCATTAATTTTTCTGCTGATAGCGAAGTGTTATTTATATCACCATAGCTTCCTGCTACTGAAACCACTGCGGCATTTATGGCCATATGAAGCCATATCCATTCAAGCATGTCATAGGGTTGTTCCAGTTTAATATTGCATCCATTAAAAGTACTAATCACATCATTATAATTTTGAATATTCGAGCTTTTTTCGTTCTCTAACATAAAATGATCAAAAACACAAGCTTGTAAACTTCCCTCACTTATGTTTCCTCCAGCTACAGGATACCCCAAAATATAGGACTGATCTTCCATCGTTTTATTGAGATAATTTTTATCTTCCCATATTCCACAGCATAAAATTATAGTTCCTGTGATTTTATCATTTTTTAAGCATTTAATAACACGTTCAATCCCACCAGATGGTACACTAACAAAAATAATGTCGTACTGTTTATTCTTACAATGATTAACTCTATATCTATCTGTTATCAAAACACCTTTCGGATCTATCCGTCCATCTAGCAGTTGAATATCAAGTTCAGACACAAAATTGTTAGGACTATCCTTTCTGATATAATGTTCAACATTATGATTAGCTTTTTGAAAAAGATAACCATATGTAGTTCCAATCACGCCAAGACCTATTATAAGAATATTCATTGAAAACTCCTTTTTATTTATATTGCAAAACATAATGCTATCTGATACATATTGATGCTCTGTGTGTTATATAAATAATCTCCACGTAAAATCCCGCTTTTTCTACTGCTCAGCCGGATAAACGAGGATTCGACGCGCCCCCAAAAACGTTTTCTGTAAGGGGCACTCTGATGAAATTAAATCTTGTCTGCTAAGCTCACCTGATTTTGTAAAACATCCGTGCGCAGGATATCGCACATTTTTTCCGGCTCCTCATAGCAGGGGCTATGCGCGGAACTTTCAAAGGTGTAAAAACCTTTTGTCGGCGCTTTCAGCGCTGCTGCAAACTCCTTTGCGACCACATAAGATACCTGATAGTCATGTTTGCCCTGAAAGATATAGACCGGCAAATGCAGTTCCGGCACCTGTTTGATAAGATTAGCGCAAAACACATCGTTCCAAAGATACTTATTAGAAAAGCTCAAGCCAATCGGATATTGAAACTTTTCACGCACGGTATATCCCTTGTACCCAAACACGAGCGTAACGCAATCCAACATGGAGGTCATGCTGCGCATCACGCCGACGCCCAGCTTGTTCATGCCGGCGCTGCGTATTTGAAGATATTTTGAACCGATCTCGCCGCCCTCATCAATCCGGTGTTTTTCAAGCTGACGCAGCATTTTTTGATCATTGGATTTGCGAAATTCCTCCAACATATAGGTGTAGGCCAGACGTTCTGACCGTTCCTGCTGCGCTACCTGTCCGATGCCTATGTAAGCGTAAAAAAGCTCAGGCTGCTGCTGTACGGTCAGCACGCTCAACAAAGTCCCCCATGAATGCCCCATAATATAAATTTTTTCTTTGCCAAAACGCTCGCACAGATACTGTGTGACCGCAATGGTATCTGAAATCATTTGCTGCATGGTCATTTCCTGCGGCGTAAGCGTGCGGCTATAGGAGATGCCGCTGCCACGCTGCTCCCACCAGCAAACGGTAAAGAGCTTTTCCAGCCCGGTAGGATATTTTGCGGTAAACGCAATCTCGGGCGAGCCCGGCCCTCCGTGCACAAATAACAATACAGGGTTCTGCGTATTTTCGCTCTGCAAAAACATTCCCTGTTTTGTTCCGTTAATCCTTATAAATATTTTTTCGTTCATCATGTTCTCCTTGTGTTTTTCTATAATTTCATGCTGGTTATGCTCATGCTACGATTGATAAACGGGAAGTTGTATTTCTGCTCACCATCGTTTCTCAAATGCAATTCTAAAATCCGCACAAAACCCAATTATGGTTACTGGTCCCATTACGCACATTTCAAAAGTTGTTCCTAAAAACTGTTGAATAACGCCTAAAAGGCTTAATGGCAATGTAACAATTAGAAATACGGAAAGTGTACTCCCCCAAAATCGATTCAATTTTATTGGAATAATCTGACTGGCAATTAAGGCAATCAATATATTAAGGATTGTCAGAAGGATTGAACTCATTGAAATTTGCCGGGCAGCAGCCAATGACTCGGATCTCCCTCCGTTTACCCACAAATAAGAAAGCATATTTGCAATCACCAAACTATGCACGATTATGTTGATTCCTCCTGCCGCGACACTACATATTCCTGCTTTTCTCAAATGAAATTTTCTAATCCATTCTAACAACACCAAACACCTCTCCAAATTCCCATTTTTATTATCACAAACGACAAAGCATGATATATTCCTTCTCGTGTTCATCTACAATTTCAAAGCCTGTTTTTTGATACATTTTTGTAGGAGAGTTATTTTTTGTC
>JAGPKJ010000096.1 GCA_018053995.1 Lachnospiraceae bacterium
CTTCAGAATGTCGTAGATTCATGTATTCAGGAGATGCCAATAGAAGATAAAGTTGCGCAATTATTTATTGTCACACCAGAACAGCTTACCGGAGCAGAGTCTGTTCAACAGGCGGGAGATGCGACACAGGACGCACTCAGGGAAAAGGCTGTTGGAGGGATTCTTTATTTTAAGCAGAATCTGAAGGATAAAGAACAGGTTTCGGAAATGCTCAAGAATACTTCAGCGATGAGTAAATATCCGCTGTTTCTTGCGGTGGATGAAGAAGGCGGCAAGGTTAGCAGAGTAGCGGATGCGGGTATTGAAGGAAGTGTAAAAGTGGATTCTGAAGCTGCTATCGCTGCAGGCGGAGATACTGCCAAAGCAGAAGAAGCAGGAGAGACTATAGGATCATATCTGAATGCACTTGGATTTAACCTGGATTTTGCACCGGTAGCTGATGTTGTTACGGATCAGGCATCATCTTCGATAGGAGACAGATCATATGGTGCAGATCCGAGTATAGATGGACAGATGGTCGCAGCGATGACGACGGGACTCCAGCAGACTGGTGTTAGCGCATGCCTTAAACATTTTCCGGGAATAGGTGATGCTAGCGGTGATACTCATAAACAGAAGGTTGAGATCGCAGAGACACTTGACGATATGAAGCAGAAGAACTTTATCCCGTTTAAAGCAGGTATCGATGCAGGTGCTGATTTTGTGATGGTAGGGCATGCTGATGTATCTGCAATAGATACAAGTGCAGAATATGTACCGGCAAGTCTTTCAAAGATGATGATTACAGATGAGCTTAGAGGTGAACTTGGATTTAACGGGATTGTCGTGACGGATGCGATGAATATGAAAGCGATATCCGATTATTTTGGTGCTGACGAGGCGGCAGTAAAGGCGATTCAGGCAGGCGTGGATATTATACTTACGCCGGCGGATTATGACAAGGCATATAGCGGAGTCCTTGCGGCAGTAAAAGATGGAACAATATCTGAAGATAGGATAAATGAATCACTTGAAAGGATATATAGTGTAAAGTATGAGGATAAGATAAACGGAGTCACATCAGAAGAAACATCGGCATCATCAGAGACTGCAGCTTCTTCGGAGAGCAGTTCTACATCGACTGACAGTGTAAAAGAGAACGGAGAGTGATATGGAACTTTATAACAGTATAGAAGAAGTTTTTTCCGTATTTGTCAATTATGGGATACTTGTACTTGAGTTCATAGGTGTTATGGTCTTACTCGTGACAGCGCTCAAGAGCGTAAAAGGGATAATAAAAAGAGAAGAGCATGTAAGACTTGATCTTGCTCAGGGCATAGCGCTTTCGCTGGAGTTCAAACTGGGCGGAGAAGTACTTAGAACAGTTATCGTCAGGACAAAGAGTGAATTGGTTGTTCTTGGCGCGATCATCGTTCTTCGTGGTATATTAACGTTCCTGATACAATGGGAAATTAAAAACGAGGAAGCCAGGATTGCCGAACTTAGAAAAAAACGTGAATCTTCGGAAATCAAATAAGTTCCAAAAATGCGCCAATGTTTCCACGCAGTCCTTTTGCGGCACGGTGTGAAAACAGATATTCAGGATTACAGCAGGTACATATGTCCGTATATTCAATATGCGCGGGCAGGATACCTGCTTCTTTTAATACGATCTTATTTGCCTGCCAGAGATCAAGCAGATATTTCCCGTCGTCTTTCAGGGTGAGTATGCTGGAAATATCATCAGATACCGGGAACGCAGAGGTGAATTCGTCAGCTACCTCCGAACCTACCTCATAGCAGCTGCTGCATATTGATGGACCGATACAGGCAAGGATGTCTGAAGGATCTGATCCAAATACGTCATGCATCTTTTTAACAGTGCAGACGCCCATGCGTGAAACTGTGCCTTTACGACCGGAGTGCGAAAGACCTATGACTTTATTTACCGGATCAAGAAAATAAAGTGGAACGCAGTCGGCATAAACAGTAGTGAGGACAATGCCGATTTCATTTGTGATAAGCCCGTCGACATCGCTGTATCCGCGAGGGCGCGTCAGGCCTTTACCGGCATCGTCACGTGTAACGACCATAACGTTGGTCGTATGTGTCTGATCACTTAGGACAAAATCAGACGGCTGACATCCGATCACGGCAGCGATACGCCGAAAATTCTCCTGGACATTTTCCGGCTTATCACCTTTTGAAGTACTGAGATTAAGCGATGCAAGGTAACCTTTGCTGACACCGCCAAGACGTGTTGTAAACATATTTTTTACAAGACCGGTATTATCAAGCATAGGGAAAGTCAGATATTCCAGACCGTCTGCATTATGTCTTGTGAGAACTGGATTAAAGGGATCTTTGCGTATCAGATGCCTTTTATTTCCCAGAGTATCTTCATATTCATCGGATGTGATGATCTTACTCGTTGTCATTTTATGCCTCCATGCTCGACCTTGCATCATATTATCACATTTTATTATAGAAATGACAATGCTGTTTAAAGAGGTACATGATACCGGAAAGCAAGTCAGGTCATTATTGAGCGTAAGGTGGTAAGGTACTATTAAGCGTAAGGCGGTAAGGTACTATAAATCTTGTAAATGCAAGATGTCTATGGTATTCTTAATCAAAAGGGTAATCAACATTAATTATTGATGGAAGGGGTACATTATGATTAATATAAGTGGTGGAAACGTAGATGTAAAATCTCTTGAAATGAAAGATATCATGGATATTTCTGCTCTGCAGAAGTTCCTGGATGATTTCGCTATTGGAATGAACTGTGCGGCTGTAGCTGTCGATATTAATGGCAATGAGGTCACAAAACCAAGCGATTACCGCCCATTTTGTCAGGACTTTATTCACAAGAGCGCTGTCGGGGATGCGCGATGTGCGGAATGCCATAAGAGATTTGGAGAGGAAGCAGCAAAATCAGGAAAGCCATATATCGGTCAGTGTCATGCGGGAATGGTAGATTTTGCTACACCTGTTATGATAGATGGCATACAGATAGGTACGATCCTTGGAGGACAGATCCTCGAAAAAGAACCTGATGAGATGAAGATCCGTACGGTTGCATCCGAGATAAATGTTGACCCTGATCAGCTTGTCGAAGCAGCACATAAGGCAGATATTGTTCCTGCGAAGAGCATTGCGGCTGCGGCAGACGTGCTTTTCATAGTTGTAAATGAACTTGCAAGGACAGGATATAACAGGATTGAGACACAGGCTCTTGTCGAGAACATGTCTGACAGCTTCAAGCAGATCTCAGAGACTATCGATAATCTTGCTCAGTCAGCCCAGACAATCACTGAGAACCAGGATGCACTGAGTACCGAGATAGGCGGGATTGAGACGACAGCACGTGATATCGCTAACATTGTCACATCGATCGGGAAGGTAGCTGACCGTACTAAGATGATAGGACTTAACGCATCAATAGAGGCGGCAAGACTTGGAAATGACGGAAGGAGTTTCTCAGTAGTCGCAAAGGAAATCCGTAATCTGGCTGAGAATACAAAGCAGACCGCAGGTCAGATCACATCGCTCAATGAACAGATCTCTGAGAAGGTTAAGGATACGACAACAAAATCAACAGATACTCTTGGCGCGACACAGGATCAGTCAGCCGCCATGGAAGAGCTTTCTGCAACTGTTACGAATATGCTTGAACAGACAGAAAGACTCAAGAATCTTTTTAAATGAAAAAGAAATCACTGTAATTGAAGAACCACATTACAGAAAAGATATTCAGGAGGATAACAGGAAATGTTAGAGTTCAGATACGATACACAGCTTCTTATCGATGGCAAGGATCTTGACGAGGATGATGTCAGAGATTACATCACGGAGCACTTCAAGGGAGATTGCCTTATCGCGGTAGGCGATGACGATACGATAAAGATTCATTTTCATACAAATGAACCATGGAAGATACTTGAATATGGCGCATCGGTCGGAGAGATATATGATATCGTAGTTGAGGATATGGATCGACAGACTAGAGGTCTTAAGGGATGAACGATGCCGCGCGTGCGGCAAGACGGACCGATTATCAATTGTATGTTTTCTGCTGTCCATGTCTCACAGGCACGGACAGCATTTTTATCACATCATAATATATAGTTTCACGAGGAGAGGGAAAATGACAGAGCAAAAGGAATACAGCCCAAAAGATATCGAGCCGAAATGGCATAAATATTGGGATGAACATCAGACATTCAAGACGGATGTCTGGGATTTTAGTAAACCTAAATATTATGTATTGGATATGTTTCCGTACCCTTCAGGCGTAGGTCTTCACGCTGGTCATCCGGAAGGTTATACGGCTACAGATATAGTCTCTCGAATGAAGAGGATGCAGGGATATAACGTTCTTCATCCGATGGGATATGACAGTTTTGGATTGCCGGCAGAGCAGTATGCAGTATCGACCGGACATCATCCGAACGGCTTTACGGAAAATAATATAAAGACTTTTACTAAGCAGCTTAAGGAGCTTGGCTTCGATTATGACTGGAGCAAACTTATCGCAACGAGCGATCCTAAGTTCTATAAGTGGACGCAGTGGATATTCAAGCAGCTTTATCTTGCCGGATATGCAAAGTATATCGATATGCCTGTAAACTGGTGCGAAGAGCTTGGCACAGTTCTTTCTAACGATGAGGTCATTGACGGAAAATCAGAGCGTGGCGGATATCCGGTAATCAAGAAGAACATGAAACAGTGGGTCATCGATCAGCCTGCATTTGCCGAGGAACTGCTCGATGGTCTGAATGAGATCGACTGGCCTGAATCTACGAAGGAGATCCAGCGAAACTGGATCGGAAAGTCAGAAGGCGTTGAGGTCGATTTTAAGATAAAGGATGGCGGTCAGTTTTCTATCTATACGACTTGCATCGAGACTATATATGGCATAACGTTCATGGTTCTTGCACCTGATGGACAGATCACTAAAGACCTTATGCCGCGTGTAGAAAATAAAGATGAGGTTCAGGCTTACATAAATGAGACTGCACAGAAGAACGATATTGACAGGACCGATACGAGCAAGGGCAAGACTGGATGCGAACTTAAGGGAGTATTTGCCATAAATCCTGTAAATGGAAAGGAAGTTCCACTCTATATCGGTGATTTTGTTCTGGCAAATTATGGAACCGGCGCAGTTATGGCGGTACCGAGTCATGATCAGCGTGATTTTGAGTATGCTGTCGCACACAAGCTTCAGATGATTCAGGTAATAGAAGGAGCGGACGTTTCCGAAAAGGCATTTGAAAAGCAGGATTATCTCGGAAAGGGCTGCAAACTTCTTAATTCTGAAGAGTTCACCGGACTTACTGTTGAAGAAGCGAAGACGGCGATCACAGAAAAGCTTGTCGGAATGGGAGTCGCCAGAAAGAAGACAAATTATCATTTTCGTGAATGGATATTTGCAAGACAGCGTTACTGGGGAGAGCCGGTGCCGATCGTTCATCTTGAGGACGGGACAAATCATGTGCTTGACGATGATGAACTGCCTCTTATTTTACCGGAACTTGATGATTATAAGGGCAAGAACGGACAGGCTCCGCTGGAAAATGCAACAGAATGGAAGAAATATGATCATAATGGTCTTAAGGGAACGCGTGAGACTTCAACAATGCCAGGATCCGCAGGATCAAGCTGGTACTATTTCAGATATATAGATCCGGAAAATGATAAGGAATTTGCGGATCAGAAGCTCCTTGAACATTGGATGCCGGTCGACCTGTATATCGGAGGTCCTGAGCACGCGGTAGGTCACCTTATGTATTCGAGGATATGGAACAGATTCCTTTATGATAAGGGACTTTCACCGGTAAAAGAGCCATTCAAAAAGCTTGTTCATCAGGGCATGATACTTGGCTCAAACGGAATCAAGATGGGTAAGCGTTTTCCAAAGTATGTTGTAAATCCGAGTGATATCGTCGAAAAATATGGCGCGGATACGCTTCGCCTTTATGAGATGTTCATGGGAGCGCTTGAGGCTTCCAAGCCTTGGAGTGATGAGGGAGTTGCAGGTGCGAGACGTTTCATCGTCAAGGTCTGGAATTATTTCACAGATCCTGCGAATATCGTGGATACAGATGATGGCACACTGACGAAGATATACAATAAGACAGTAAAGAAAGTAACTAGCGATTATGAGTCACTTGGCTTTAATACAGCGATAAGTCAGATGATGATATTCATGAACGATGCGGTAAAGACAAAGTGTCCCAGGGAATTTGCGGAGGGCTTCATTAAGATGTTCTCATGCATCTGCCCGCATGTTGGTGAAGAACTTTGGAGTATCTTAGGTCATGATGATACGATCGCTTATGCAAAGTGGCCAGAGTTTGATCCCGAGAAATGTAAGGATGATACGGTAGAGATCGGCGTTCAGGTTAACGGAAAAGTTCGTGGCAGAGTAATGCTCGCAGTCGATGAAGCGGAGGATTCTGCTAAGGCTAAGGCTCTTGCAGATCCAGGAGTAGCAAAGAGCGTTGAGGGATTGACGATCGTTAAAGTCATCTATAGACCAGCGAAGATTCTTAATATTGTTGTGAAATAAAAGGAGAAGCAATTCGCAGCATCATAACATAATTGCTGCTTTTGACAATCAAATCATATCATTGAGTAAATTTTAAGACCGGCCATGCAGTAATGCATGGCCGGTTTTTTGCGATCTATGTCAGAATATTTCATCAGATAATTCAAAGTGTCATTTATTGGACTCTAAAAAATGATAATAGATATCAGTAAAGGAAAACAATCACAGCATAAAGAAATCGAAGGAGAGAACATCATGAACAATACTTCTTGCAGGAACACGGTTAAGATCAGTATGTCGGCAGCACTGTTATTGACGGTGATAATGATATGCTGCACATGCATGACATCTGAATGTGAAGCTGCTGATAGAACATGTACTGCCGAAAATGAATATTTTGACGGTTTTGAAAAAACATATATCAGCAGAATCAGGTCATATCTTTCTGATAACGGATATTATAACAGTGGTGTTACGATGACGAGCGTTTCAGACAGTGCCGGAAGGCATTATCTTGTAGAAGTTCATAATGACAGATTTGAGATAATAGATCGGAGTAAAAAGACGGAACTTGAAAAAGAACTTGGCAGATTCGAGTTTGATGGAGGTGACGAATGCAGTACGGATTTCGCGTATACACTTTACTGACATATCGCGGATAGCGTATAATCGTACGATAGAAATACTAAATATATCCGCAGTAAAATGAGGAAATGAATAGTGTGCGGAGAATATGAAAGGTGATATCGTATGAGAAAAAATCCGGAACCAAATGAGATATATCGTCATTTTAAGGGTAATCTGTATCAGGTTAAGTGCATAGCGTCCGATTCGGAGAACGGGCACGAAATGGTAGTATATCAGGCACTGTATGAACCTTATGGAATATATGTAAGACCGCTTGATATGTTCATGAGTGAAACGGATCATGTTAAATATCCGAATGCATCCGATACATATAGATTTACACTTGTCGGACGTGCGGGAGATATGAAACCTGCAGAATCACAGATAACGGCAGACAATCCTAAGGCAGCAGAACAACCGAATGTGGCAGAACAGTCAAAGGCGGCAGGACAGCCCCAATTGTCAGAGCAGTCTAAGCCGGATATCAGATGTGAGAATGAAGAGGACAATCT
>JAGPKJ010000097.1 GCA_018053995.1 Lachnospiraceae bacterium
ATAGATACTGAAATGTGAAGCATCGAATCCGATAGAATCCATCTTCTTTCCATTGGTATCCTGTGATTTCTCTGTTTTCTGGACTTTTCCATTTTCATCTACATGAAGCACTTCCAGCTTGTCTGCGTCATTTGATGCATTCGCGATCCTGCTGCCTGAAAATGTTACTGTTACATATCCATTTTCTGCCCAATCATCTGCAAGCTTATTTCCATCCTTATCATTAAGCGTGATGTCATAAGCTATTACCGTCTTGACTTCTGTGGTCTTGTTCTCAATGTCTTCCTTGATTCCATCCTCGACCTGGCTTGTAACTTCTTCCGCGTCAAATGAGACTTCTTCGGGAAGGACGCCCTCAGCCGCACTTAATGATATCGTTACGCCGTTTATCGTCTTTGATGCAGAAAATGCAGGATGAGATGTTGTTGCTGTAAGTGTTACCTCAACCGCTGTATCCTCTTTTACTTCTTTGAGTTCATATTCCTTATTCTTGCTGTCTTCCGCTGAGCCTGATGTAAGTACATCATCCCCGACCTTTACGGACTCGATCTTATATCCTGAACCGGGCTTTACGGTGAATGTAACATCGCTGCCCTTTGTGATTTCCTTATTTCCACTTACAACTGCAGCTCCTGTAGGAGTTACGCTGTATGAGATCTTGACTTTCTCTTCGTCGGCTTTGAAGACCGCTGTATAAGAAGCTGACTTCTTCTCAGGCGCAAACTCTGCATCCTTAGAAACTTCATTGCCGTCGGCATCTTTCCAATCTACGAAATGATAGCCCTCATTTGCCTTGGCTTTGGCTCCTGCAACTTCCTTGCCATCATCCTTCGCAAATGTCTCTTTATCTATAGAAACTGTTCCGGCTTTCTCGTCATTTACCGAATATGTGATGACGATCTCGTCTGTCTTAGCTTCTGTCGTTGTTTCCGTTGTTGTCTCTGTTGTTGTTTCTGTTGCCGCCTCTGTCGTTGTTACTGCTGTTGTTGTGCCTTTTTCTGTTGTGGTCACAACCGTCGTGGTACCTGTCTTATCTGTACCATCAGTGCTGCCATTAGAAGTAGTCGTCGATGATCCTGTACTGCTTCCTCCCTCAGACGTCTCTGATCCTGTCTTTGTTGTCTCTGAGCTGCCGGAATTACCCTGCGTACCCGTACCATTTCCTTCTGTAGTCGTGGTCGTAGTTGACGTACTGCTCGTTTCCTCAGCATTAACCATCATGCAGTCATTTGCAATCGTGGTAAATGAAAGAAATGCCGCAAGCGTGATCGCCATGACTCTTTCGAAACCTTTTCTTCTCTTCATCTTCTCCTCCTTAACTTCTCCCAACCATGCTTCCTTATTTCCGGCCTTGACTCAGATATTTCAGACAAATAAAAAAGTCCTACCTCAAAAGGTTTTTACACCTAATGACGAGTAAGACTCTGATAAAACGGGCGTTTCTTACACTTCACTGATATTCACAGGCTTTTAACACAATACTTATCTCATACACTCTTTATATCATCCCCTGAAGTTCTATTCAATAAACCTTGCGCGAAATGCCCCTCAACCGTCACGAAAAGTTTTCGCTGGAACCTTTTTGGTGAATTGCAATCCGAGATTCCCGTTTTGTAAACGAGATTCCATATTTGAAATCGACATTCGATTTTTGCATCTGAGATTCCACATTTGTAAAGACTTTCCCGTTTTCATGTTGGAATAAGTGATATAATCTAGCCAACTGGACGATTTTTGAGTACATAAAACCAGACGTCAGTTTTGACTTACAAAATTTGTAGCCCCAAACTCACGTCACTTTGAATACATTTTTTTCATACCGGTGGTCTGCTTTTAGATCGTCCTGTTACTTTTTCAAAAGACCTGGTGTTAAATTGATGCCGTTGGCGGTAACCTCGTGGCATCCCAGTTTATCAGCCAGGTCTTTCCCGTGATAGAAGCAGAATGCTTCATACGGACTTTTCCCATTCAGTTTTTTTCTCTTATACGAGTTTATATTGTCCATCATCCTGTCTACATCTTCCTGTTCAAGATTGTCAAAGCTTGTTCCCTTGGGCAGCACTCTTCTTATGAACTCGTGTCCGACTTCTATCTCACCTTTTTGATAAGGCGCACCGGGATTGCAATAGAAGATCTTTGTCCTTTGAAATCCGTTTCCATCAGGACCGCATTCAATAAACTTCGGATTTGAAAACTCACTTCCATTATCCGTAAGGATCAGTGGGAACAGCCTGCGGAATTCCTGTCCGCCAAGTTTCTTATATAATCCGTCGTATATATCTATCACTGACTGTGATGTATTTGCATTCCGTAGATATGCGAGCATGAGTCCTGCCTGAACAAAAAAGATGGTGAGAAGTACCTTCCCGCCTTTACTGCCTATCACCGAATCCATCTGTGTCTCTGCTGTATCCGGATGCTGTTCCATATACAATTCATAATCATGGTAATTCCTTCCTATCCGGCATCCACGGTCGACCTTCAATTCCGGCTTTTTATACCTCGGACGATACTTTACTTTCCTTGGAAGATCGATATTGCGCACATCAAACAGACTCCCGTCGATATAATTGTACAAGGTCTTCTCACTGCACATCAGCTCATCCTTATTATTCATATATATCTGGTGTATCGACTGTCCATGTTTGATAAGTGGTACGAGTATCTCATTAAGCCTACTTATCTCTCCCTCTGTTGATAAGATCCCGCTCCTTGATTCCGCTATCTTGGCTGTAGCCTGGCGCTCTGCTTCCATGGCATCATATACAGTCTTAGTGAGCGTACACTTTTTCACCTCTGTACACCCGTTGCATACATATGGTGCTTTGAATCTGCTTGTACATATCTCTTCCTCAAAGTCCTCACAGTATCTGTTACAGGAATCTTCGCACTGTCTGCATGTAGTGATCATAGGATGCTTGCACCCTTTTGTCCCACACACTCTTTTTCGTCTGCATGTTTTTCGCAGTTTACAGACATTATATGGATATATTGAGTATCCGGTACATTGTTCTACTGCGTACTGCTTTACCTCTTTCATGATCGTCGTTCTGTCTCTTTTTAATGCTGCACCTATATCTGTAAAAGATCTGTTATCTTTTACCATGCTCTCTATCTCCATCCGATCATCATATGTTAAGAATTTTGCCATGATGTCTCCCTTCTCCACCGGCAAGATTCAATATATCACAAAAGGCAGGGGTATCCCTGCCTTGTACCACGACTTTCCCTTTATTCATTTATGGTATTTGTAACTCACTTTCCCGTTTGAACGGGAATTTCATTTTTCATTTGAGGTTTTGGGGGGCGATTCGCAATTTTATGTAAACTGCTGAAGAAATTCCCATTGATATCAAGTGTTAATTTTCAATCAGTACATGGCTTTTTGAGCTTGCTTGCGTTTTCCCATGTACGCTGGCGTATATCCTGATATTTACTGCTTACACAAAAACAGGTATACGAATTAACGTATACCTGCCAGATTTCAATCCTTACTTTATATTTAAAGGAATTTTTATCTTCGCGCTGCTGCCTGTCAAAATGTATATTGCTGCTACCGTACTACCATTGTACTGCTACATACGGCTTCATATATCTTATCTTCATCGCCGCCGTATTTCTTCGCAGCATCGCATATCCTTTGAACATTTTCCTCATCTTCCAGAAGGTCGTCCGCTATCTCTGCCGTAGACTGTCCTCGCTGCATCTTACGATCTATCTGCGATATGAGTTTATACAAAGCTCCTTCCGTCTTACCCTCTGCTTTACCCTCTGCTTTACCGCGTGCTTCTCCGCGTGCTTCGATCTTGTCAAGTGCTGCTTCGCTCATGTTCATGCTCCTCTCCGACATACTTTCGTTGTATGCATCTTCAAACCGCCTGTCTCCTGTTACCGCTGACAGAAGTTTCAAAACTTCATTTACATGTTTCAGTGTCCTATTGTCCGGCACATAATCATTATTCTTCCTGACCTGGATGAAGTAATTGGCGACCTCTCTAAAATCACTCTTAAACTTATCAAGATCCTCTTCTTCCAGATATGCGACTTCTATCACTTTAGCATGATAGTCATTTACATACGGCTGCAGTTCTTCCGGGATATTCAGACATCCCTTAAGGTTTACCGGCTTGTTCCAACGATTCTTATATCCAAAGTATAACACGATGCTTATCACTGGGTAAAATGATTTTACGCCCTTCTTTCCGTTAATGTCAGCCCCATTCTTTATTCTCTGTTTATTCTTTTTCCTCTGCTCACTGTATTTTTTCCTCTGCTCATTGTACGCATTCCAATCATACCCCATAACCCTGATCGGCATGAACTCATCCACTTCAGTCTGGTTCTCAAGTCCTACCATCGCCAGCCGTATCTTATTATTCTTCCAGTACTTCGAGACATCCCTCTCCATCTCATGAGTTCTGCCTTTGGATTCATAGTTGCTGCGCGGCATCGCAGCTTCAAGCTCATCTTCCTTGATTACTTCCTTACCGCCCCACAATACGCCGTTCACGATGTCCGCAAACACGTCATTGTACGCTTCGAGATTCTTTTCCGCTACATCTTTCTCATTTGCCATTGCTCCCTTTCCTTTCAGCGTCTGGAACTCGTGAGACCTCGATAGATCACATCTGATCTATGACATTCACTGCGAATCACATACGATCTGTGACTTATGCTACGGACTGCATACGATCTGCAACCAGTGCTGCGAATCACATACGATGTAAGAAGATAATCAGAAGTCCTTAGATTCAAAGTCCTCAAAAAGTCGAAATGATCCTTACTATCGTGATTTCAGGTTTCCATGCTCATACAAAATTTATTGAAACATTACTCTCGTGAATATCCGGCACGACCGTGCCAAAGATTAACTCGATGAAGACAATATATCAGACATAAAACCAAAAGACAAACGTCATAATTCACAAAGTTTTTTCTTTGAAAAGTGATATAAAGAGCGCGTCAAAGCGAATATTTCACACTGGTAGCACGTCTTCGCCCATTATGCACTTTTCCCATACATTAAATTTCCAAGATCTTTATTTCAAGTTTGATGCAGAGCTCATCACTTACGCGAATTGCACATTCATTACCGGTGCGGTGCACGTTATTGTACGAACGCAGAAACGTTGCTGTCCGCTGGTGCTAAGCGAGGTCTCTCACGAGCATAGCACCACTGCGGACAGCCGTAGCGAAAGCGGTTCTGCATCGTACATAACGTGGTCACCGCACCCTATCACACGTGGTCACCGCACCAATTGCATACATTCGCTGCGAAAGCGGTTCTGCATCGTACATAACGTGGTCACCGCACCATGGCATTGCATTATCATATCGCGTTGAAGAAAGCCCCCATCTGTTGAAAACATCAGCCCGCTCATCTATGATGGTGTAAGTAGATATCATATGTTGGAGAAAATGAACAGTGAAAAGCACGCAAAAAACGCAGACAAATAATATAGAAGAAAAAGATCTGGAAAATGAGAACAGCATAACTCACGGAATCATATGGCAGCAGCTTTTGCTGTATTTTTTCCCGCTGCTCTTTGGCACATTCTTTCAGCAGCTGTACAATACCGTCGACGCTGTCATCGTCGGAAGATTTGTCAGTAAGCAGGCGCTTGCGGCTGTTGGCGGTTCTTCAGCGATAATAGTCAATCTCTTCGTCGGCTTTTTCGTTGGAGTATCTTCAGGAGCGACCGTAATAATCTCACAGTATTTTGGAGCAAATGATAAAAAATCCGTTGAGAAGGGTGTCCACACTGCAGTAGCGATGGCGCTTGCCGGTGGCGTAATATTCATGCTGCTCGGACTTGCATTCTCATCATTTTTTATTTCCATTATGAATACGCCCGCAGACACCGTGACCGATTCAGTCATATACCTGCGGATATATTTCTGTGGCATGATCCCGAACCTTGTATATAATGTCGGTGCCGGAATACTGCGCGCGGTCGGCGATTCCAAACGTCCGCTCTACGTACTGATAGTGAGCTGTATAGCAAATATCATTCTTGATATTGTATTCGTGCTCACATTCCACATGGGCGTTGCAGGTGTTGCCATCGCGACTATTCTATGTCAGTGCCTCTCAGCTGTCATGGTCATCATGATACTCATGCGGTCAAAAGACAGTTTCCGCCTTGAACTGAAGAATATACGAATCGATCGTGAGATTCTTGGGAAAATAATATATATCGGTCTGCCATCAGGTCTTCAATCACTTATGTATACTGTATCTAACCTGCTGATTCAGACTTCTATCAACGGTTTTGACACGAATACTGTGTCTGCCTGGGCTGCTTATGGCAAGATAGACTGTGTATTTTGGATGATAATCGGTTCCCTCGGGATCTCCGTTACCACATTTGCCGGACAAAATTTTGGTGCCGGATTCTATCGCAGAGTCCGCTCTGGACTGCGCCAGTGCTTTATCATAGCTATTTTATTTACCATCGTACTTTCAGGACTTCTGCTACATTTTGGATCGTCGATCTTCGCGCTGTTTACGACAGACGCGGACGTAATCCGGGTCGGCACCGAGATGCTGACGTACTTTGTCCCATGCTACATCACATATATAGGGATCGAGATGTTCTCCGGCGTGCTCCGTGGAATGGGAGATTCCATCTGGCCTATGATCATCACGCTTACCGGTGTCTGTGTTCTGCGTGTAGTGTGGATAATCGTCATGGTTCCTATCCGTCACAGCCTTACGACAGTCATGTTCAGCTATCCTTTGACCTGGGTGGTCACAAGCGTCATGTTCCTTATATATTATGAGCTCTATGTGCGCAAGCATCATATTGGCTAATCACATAATGTAAGTCTCATAAGGCATTTGCAGCATTATATTGGCTAAACACATAATGTAAGTCTCGTAAGGCATTCGCAGCATTATTACTAAGTTACAGCTACGGCAGCCTTACTGTGGCAATCTGTATGTAGTCCGGTATTCTCGCGGTGTGCAGCCCACCGCATCTTTAAACTGCTTATTAAAATTGGAGAGATTTTCATATCCGCATGCAAATGAGATATCTGACACTGATCTCTCTGTTTCGGTAAGCAGCCTGCATGATGCGTTTATGCGAACCTGCCCCAGATATTCTATCGCACTTACCCCGACTGTTCTCTTAAAACATCTCATAAAATAACTAGGGCTCATGTGTACTTGACCGGCAAGGTCATCTACCATAATATGCTTTCTGTAATTGTCAGCGATGTACATTAGTGCCGGTCGCAGCATCTCACTGTGACTTGACGATGCGCTGTCATTTGTCGATGTGTATCCGTTTTTCTGTATAAGCCAGAACAACCTAAGCAGCTCGCTCTTTATAAGCATGTCATTGACCGGACTGCTCTTATTTGCAAATGAGAAGATCTGCTCTGCACTCTTTCGCATCTCACTGTATCCTTTACAGCCGCTGTCATACTTTGTATTGACTGATATAGTCCCATTCGTTATCGGACGTATGATATCATTTGTGCAGCGGTCATTTCCATTTTCTCCGATCATCACCGCGCTAAACACAAGCGCGTCATACCATAATTGACCGTCATCTTCAGTCATATATGATGCGTGCATCGTATTCGGCTGTATCAGGAGTACATCGCCTTCTTCCGCTTCGAATCGTTCATCCCCACAGAATAAT
>JAGPKJ010000098.1 GCA_018053995.1 Lachnospiraceae bacterium
GGCTCACGCCCGGAGTCGAATGACGAGTCTTTGCGACCCACGGATATACTTTTCCGCCCGGAAGCTGACCGCCCTCGCCCGGCTTTGCGCCCTGCGCCATCTTGATCTGAATCTCTTCTGCACTTATGAGATATTTTTCAGTGACACCGAATCTGCCCGACGCGACCTGTTTTATCGCAGAGCATCTGTTCTTTCCGTCAGATCCTATTACCATACGCTCGGCATCTTCGCCGCCTTCGCCTGTATTCGATCTGGCGTGAAGATCGTTCATTGCTATCGCAAGCGTCTCATGAGCTTCTTTTGAGATAGCTCCGTAAGACATGGCGCCTGTCTTGAATCTTCTTACGATGCTGTCGACACTCTCTACATCATCGATTGGAACACCCTTTGCCGGATAGTTAAAATCAAGAAGACCTCTGAGATTCTTGATCGTCTTATTTTCTACGACTGATGCCGAATACTTCTTGTATTTGCCATAATCATTGTTCCATGTGGCCTGCTGTAAGAGATGGATTGTCTCAGGATTATAGAGATGCTCGTCTCCGCCGCTTCTCATCTGATGATGTCCCGGATTGTCGAGGGAAAGATCCGTGCCAAGTTCGAGCGGATCGAACGCATCATCGTGAAGCCTGTTGATCTGATCCTCAATATCTTTTATCGTAAGACCTCCGACCCTGCATACCGTGCCCTGGAAATATTTTTCGATAACATCTTTGTCTATTCCAAGACCTTCAAATATCTTTGAGCCCTGATATGACTGGATCGTCGAAATGCCCATCTTTGATGCGATCTTGACGATGCCCATAAGAACAGCCTTATTATAATCATCGACTGCGGCATAATAATCCTTGTCGAGCATATGATTATCGATGAGCTCTTTTATCGTCTCATGCGCAAGATACGGATTCACCGCACAGGCACCAAAGCCTAGGAGCGTCGCAAAATCATGGACTTCTCTGGGTTCCGCAGATTCAAGTATCATAGCGACACTCGTGCGCTTCTTAGTATTTACAAGATGCTGCTGAAGCGCTGAGACAGCAAGGAGCGACGGGATTGCCAGATGGTTCTCATCAACTCCCCTGTCCGAAAGTATCAGGATATTTACGCCGTCACGAAATGCCCGGTCAGCTTCTACGAACAGTCTGTCTATAGCTTTTTCAAGACTTGTGTTCTTATAGAAAATGATAGGCAGGACTTCTACGGAAAATCCCGGCTTCTTCATAGTCTTTATCTTCAGAAGATCTGTATCAGTAAGGATAGGGTTGTTGACCTTAAGTACATTGCAGTTCTCCGGTGCTTCAGTCAGAAGGTTGCCATCCTTGCCTATGTATACTGATGTCGATGTCACGATCTCCTCGCGGATCGCATCGAGCGGCGGATTCGTCACCTGCGCGAACAGCTGACGGAAATAATGGAACAGCGGATGATAGGTCTCTGAAAGTACCGGAAGCGGCGTATCAACGCCCATCGCTGCGATAGCTTCACTCCCGTTCTGCGCCATCGGCAGAACTGACGATTTCATTTCCTCATATGTATATCCGAATGCCTTCTGCATACGCTGACGTTCTTCGTATGTGTACTGCGGAACACGCTCATTCGGGATCTTAAGATCCTTAAGAAATACAAGCTTATTGTCAAGCCATTCACCATAAGGCTGACTCTTCGCATATTTTTCCTTTATCTCGTCATCACCGATCACACGCCCCTTTATCGTATCGACAAGCAGCATCTTGCCCGGATGAAGTCTTTCCTTGACTACGATCTTTGAAGGATCGATATCAAGTACGCCCACTTCCGATGAAAGGATAAGTGTATCATCGTCCGTGATCATATATCTCGAAGGACGAAGGCCGTTGCGGTCAAGTACAGCTCCAAGTACATCTCCATCGGAAAATAAGATAGATGCAGGTCCGTCCCAGGGCTCCATCATCGTCGCATAATACTGGTAAAAATCACGTTTCTCCTGAGACATATTTCTATTATTTGCCCAGGGCTCAGGAATAGTGATCATAACCGCAAGTGGAAGATCCATACCGCTCATGACAAGGAACTCAAGCGTATTATCAAGCATCGCTGAATCAGAGCCCTGTGCCGAGATAACCGGAAGCACCTTCTGAAGCTGACCCTGAAGCTTCTCAGATTCCATGTTTTCTTCACGTGCCTTCATCTTATCAGCGTTACCACGAATAGTATTGATCTCGCCGTTATGAACGATGAATCTGTACGGATGCGCCCGCTCCCAGCTCGGATTCGTATTTGTCGAGAATCTCGAATGAACGACTGTTATCGCAGACTCAAAATCCGAATCCTGAAGATCAAGGAAAAACGTCCGAAGCTGTCCGACAAGAAACATACCTTTATATACGATAGTCCTGCTCGAAAGAGAGACAACGTATGTCACATCGTTAGACTGCTCAAATATCCTTCTTACTATGTAAAGCTTTCTGTCAAAATCAAGCCCTTTTGCTATATCTCTGGGTCTCTTCACAAATCCCTGCATGATGTAGGGCATGCACTCACGTGCCCGGCTTCCGAGAACATTCTCTTCTACCTGAACCTTACGCCATCCAAGAAATGTAAGACCTTCCTTACCGGCGATGATCTCGAACATCTTCTTCGCCTGATTTCTCTTCAGCTCATCCTGCGGAAAGAAGAACATTCCGATACCATAATCACGCTCACTGCCAAGCTTTATTCCTTCCTTCGCAGCAGCCTTCTTCATAAACTTATGAGGGATCTGTGTCAGTATACCGACACCATCACCAGTCTTTCCTTCAGCATCTTTGCCGGCACGGTGTTCAAGATGTTCAACTATCCTGAGGGCATTTTCGACCGTCTCATGACTCTTCACACCTTTGATATTCACGCATGCTCCGATACCGCAGTTATCATGATCCAGACGACTGTCATACATCGGCATATCGGGACCCGCTTTCTTCGCATCAAACATTTAGGTACTCCTTTCGTTGCCTGTTCTGTGCACTTTATTGCACGCAGAAAACCGCAAGGGAGCTATTTGCCCGCTCCTTTGCGGTTTCGATGTTCACTACTATACACCTGTGTTCATTTTTTGTAAACAGGAAAATGAATTAAATTGTCTGATAATCTGACAATTTGATAAATTGTGTGTGCATTTTCAGTCTGTCATCGTGCCGTCTTCTTAAGCACAAACACACACATCGCTGCGATAAAGAGCGATACGATGCAGGCAGGCACGCTGCAGATCGCATCAAGTGTCCGAAAATAGCTGAGTATATATATAAGACAGTTCGCCGTGATATGAATGATGAGCGGCGCCGTGAACGAATCAAAATACTCGTATGCTGCCGTAAGAAAGATTCCCATTATAAACGCGTATATCCCCTGCACTATGTTCTGATGATATACACCAAATAACAGCGATGATACGATGATACTGAGCTTCAACGGAAAATAGATCTTCATCCTGTTGTACAGTATCCCTCTGAATATGATCTCTTCGATCACCGGAGAAAGTATCCCATATAATGCTATCCCGAGTCCGATTGCTATCCCATACTGCCTGACTGCCGTCTGAGTGTATTCTTCAGAACTTGCCGCGATTCCCGTGAGCTGCAGAAGCATATTAAGTCCAAGTGATATAGATGCTGCGAAAACTATGAGCACACACCACTGTCCTTTATTTCTCAGATCATTAAAAGCTCCATGCGCGTGATAATCCGCCGAAATGATGCCATCCCTTTTTATGAACGGAATGACCGAGGCTGCTGCCGCCACAAGCGCGATTGCCCATATCACGGTCGATGCCGTCTCTGTATGCGCGATAAACCATATATAAGCCGCTCCCGTCTTTACAATGCATTTGGAAAATAAGATAGTAAGCAGAAGCTGCACTGCGTCATGTACGACAAAATAGATGAGCAGTGGTAAAAGTATATATATGGTTTTCTGCATCGAGGTCAGCGCTAAGCCATCTTTTCTGTGATCCATCATTCGATTATCCTATCTGTAACGTTCATATCTATCATTTGCATATCTGTCATTTGCATATCTATCATTTTCATATCTATCACATTCATATTCGTAATGTCATATTCTATTGCTACACTGCATATCGTCATCTCATATTACTTCGATTTTATGGCATATCTAAGCTTTGCGCTTCTAGCCCTACTGTTGCGCGTACATTCATCACCTGACGCTCTTGTCACATCTTTGGATATCTCGCTATATGTGCCATCTGCGTATAGCTCTTTAAATGAATTCTTCACAAACCGGTCTTCTCCTGAATGGAACGTCAGTATCGCTGCGCGTCCACCTGGTTTAAGTATTCCTGGAAGTTTTTCAAGAAACGAATATAATGATTCATATTCTGCATTCACATCTATCCTAAGTGCCTGAAAGACCCGGGCGCTCGACTTCTTCTCCGCTTCTTTCTGCTCCACTCGCGGCAGAAAATTCAGTGCTTTTTCAACTATAACATGAAGATCCCGCGTAGTCTCTATCTTCTTCCCCTGCTTCTCGGCTTTTATCACCGCCGATGCGATCTCTCTCGCATAAGGCTCATCCGCATTATCGTTGAGCATCCCTGCTATCTCTTCTTCATCCATCCCCGCAAGACGCTCTGCCGCCGTCATACCCGTCTGCTGATTCATTCGCAGATCAAGCGGACCGTCTATCTTATATGAAAATCCACGTTCCGGATCATCAAGCTGCATAGAAGATATACCGAGATCGGCGAGTACGAAATCAAAGGCTCCGTGATTTACAACATTTCCGCCATCTGCTTTCATCGCAGCATTCGCTGTCATCGCACTATTTGCTGCCGTCGCTACTTCATCACAATCTGCAAAATTCATGAGTTTCAGTGTGAATATATCTCTGCCAAGCCCAAGCTTTTCGAGTCTCTCCACGGTTTTAGCCGATTCTTCCGGATCGACATCAGTCGCGTATAAGTGTCCTTTGCCATCAAGAAGTCTTAACATTTCTTCTGAATGACCGCCATAACCAAGTGTCGCATCATATCCAACCATTCCAGGCTGTATCTTAAGTACATCCAGGATCTCTGAGACCATGATCGGAATATGCATTCCCGCCGGAGTCATGCCTTTCTCTTTCACATGTTCAATAGTATCACTATATTTCTCCGGATCATGCTCCTTATATTTTTCTTCAAACTTCACCGGATGATTGCCGCTGTAATGCACACGGCGCTTATGTTCCTCGCTCATACTGCTCCTTTGTTCCGTCTTCTGTGACTCTGCCTAAAATGTACTTTTTTATTATAGATATAATACTGCCTTGTCGCAAGGTCATTCATATAGCAGAAATTTTTATATACCAGAAGTTTATATATGACAGAAGTATAGATACTACTGCCGTCTGTTCTATATGATCTTTTATTTTCCATAAAAATACCCTCCTTACTGGATACGATAAATATCAGTAAAGAGGGTGCATATCACTATGTATCATGTTGAATAGTCAGATTATCCTGATTCAGTTCTGTGTTTCTGCATCTGCTGCCTGATTCTGAACCGCCACAGCATTTGAACTCTCGAGACCGATGTTGTGTCCTTTCTTATCGATGATAAAGAACATCCCTGATTTCTTGAGTGCCGGTCTGAGTGCCATATACACAACTGATGCGACTACTATGGAAAGACCAGCGTTGATCGCAGATGCTGCGACATTCCACGCAAGAGTGACTTCCGCCGCAGGCTTTCCAAGAAGTACACGTTTATAGAAATATCCGAATAGCGGATCAAATATCACATTGAACACAAGTCCTGCGGCAGATGCTGCTATCGTCCATTTTGCCACTTTCTTTGAATCAGTCTCTGTACTTATATGTCCCAGACCATGTGCTACAAATCCAGTGATAAGACCTATGCAGAATTTGAGGATGAATGTCTTTGGCGCATATATGATATAGATCGGGTCTATAAGATCCCCGATAGTCATTCCTATCGCACCGCCAAGTCCTCCCCATGCACCTCCGAGCAGGAGTGCTCCCAGTACACACACTGCATTTCCCAGATGAATCGATGTGGCATCTCCACCTGGCAGAAATATCTTAAACTGCAGGAAATAGAATACGACAAATGAAAGAGCCGCTGTAAGTCCCGTATAAACAATCTTCAAAGTACCATTATTATTTTTCTTCATAAACTCACTCTCCTCAACAAATATGCTACCGCCGCTAATCGACTGGCATCCTCGTACAACTGCTTTTTACAATCATGATTGTTAAGGATTAGTATAGTCGAATCTGGTATTACTAAAATAGCCAATCTGAAACTTTTTTGCAAGTCCAGATTGGCTACCATATATTTTGAGATGTTGGAACCACATTTTAGGAAGTGAAGCAATTCGCATCATCATAACATGATGCAAGTATCATAACACAGTTACTGTCTTGCCATTTCCGTTATCTTTTCAAGTCCTATCCTTACCGGCGGGATCACTATAATGACAAATAACGTTAACGCTGCCTCTGCTCCAATATATGCTCCGTTATATACAAGTGAGTAGATTGGTGCTGACATATTGTAATCTGCTGCGTATGTTCCAAAAAAGATCATTCCAGACAGGAATGCGAAGAAATATCTTCCAAGAACACCCACAATATATCCGAGAACAAGTCCGTGCTTCTTTTTGCTGAATAAGCCCGAAAGTCCAAGTGCTCCAAACGCAAATATATAATCCGTGAAGATCTGCGGAATGCTCAGAATATAAGGGTCTATCAGAAGCTGTAGAAGTCCGTATGCGATACCTGCCGAAAGTCCGGCGCCCAAGCCATACCAGTATCCGATCAGTGTAATGAATAACATTGAAAACATCGTTACCGATCCGCCCATCGGAAGGTGGAACAGCTTCAGAAATGACATAAGGCATGCAAGTGCGATAGCCATCGATGAAAATGTGAGCTGACGCGTCTTATCGATCTTTTCTTTTCGGTTAAATATAAAACATCCGACAAGAAGTATAACGATCATAAGCGCAATAAAAAGGACATAGCCACTCGTTGAAAGGATGTACGAACCATCCCCGTAACCTGAATCAATAACAAAACTCTTTAACATAAAAAAATCCTCCTTTTTAGGGAGGGGCATCTTTGATCTGTCAGATCTGTATCATAAGATCTAACGTGCTTCCCTACGCCGGTATTACCCGGTTCAAGTAATAAGGGTTCTGCATAAATACAGCAGTTCTCAGCGATAAAGCGCTCCCCTAGCCAATATGAATTTACGTACCTTGAAAATAATAAGACCTATGTATCTGCTTGTCAAGTAAAACCATACATAAGACCCGGTCAGCCGTATCGCTCTACTGTTTTATGAAGATGTCTATGGTGTCCTGCGTCTTGCCCGTCGGATCATATTTTCTGATCATGCTGACAAAATCGTCGGTTGTCGCTATTCCGTACTTGTATGTTTTATAATAATCCTTAAGTGCATTATCGAAAGCAACGCTGCCCATCTCTTCTCTGAGTGCAGACACAAAGATACAGCCACCATCATAAACGTGTTCTGTATATGAATCGTCACTACTGAACGAGTCATATGGAAGATTTATATAATAGCTGTCCTTATAGCTTTTCAAAGTGCTATCTGTATATTTATCATATGAATCTTCGCTGTTCCATGTCTTGACA